>NZ_BADD01000410.1 GCF_000333455.1 Rhodopseudomonas sp. B29 | reverse complement strand
GAGAGGTGCGGTCGACGTCGACGCCGAGCAGCGCCGCCATGGTCTGGTCCTGCTCGCAGGCGCGCATGTCACGACCGAGCCGTGTCTTGGCGACCAGCCAGGTGAAGATGCCGAGCAGTACGACGGTGGTGACGACGACCAGGATCTGTACGTTGGATAGCTGAACGACAAAGCCGTCGGCGCTTTCGTGCAGCGTGTGGCCGCCGGTGATGATCGGCGGCACCGGCTTGACGCGGGCGCCCTGGGCCACCTGCGAGTAGTTGATCAGCACGAACGACATGCCGATCGCCGACAGCATCGGCGCGAGGCGGAACGAATGCCTCAGGGGGCGGTAGGCGATGCGTTCCACGGTCCAACCATACAGCGCGGTGATCGCCATCGAGACAAGCAGGACCACCAGCAGGATCAGCGGCACGAAGGTCAGCCCGATCGACACCAGGATCAGGAACGAGATCATGGCGATGAAGCCGCCGATCATGAAGATGTCGCCGTGGGCGAAGTTGATCATGCCGACGATGCCGTAGACCATCGTGTAGCCGATCGCGATCAGCCCGTAGATCGAGCCGAGCACCAGGCCGTTGATGAGCTGCTGGGCGAAATAGTCCATGCGCTGCCGTCAGTCTCTCTCAAAGGTTGCGAGAGGGTGAGTTCCGTCTCTGCTCCGCGAACCGCCGGCCTGAGCCGTCAAACCGCAGCGCACGAGCGTCGCGGGCCCCGGCAGCCGGAACGACGCTTCGTGAGGTGTTTTGTAACAGTGGGAACGGCTTGCAAGCAACGGTCGAAACGTCTGAGCCGCAGCCTGTGGACGAGCATTCGGGTTCCTCCGTCACGCTGCTTCCATTGAAAAGCCCCGCAATGACCTTCAGCTGCAGCGCAACCGCGATCGCGGTCCCGGCGTTGTTGGGTCGGCTGGATGACAGCCAAAAGGAGAATGCCAATGACCAATCAGAACCAGCAGTCGACCCCGAGCCAGAAGTCAGCCGGCCAGCAGCAGCAGGGCGGTGGAGCAAAGCCGGGTCAGCAGCAGCAGGATCCAGGGCGGCAAGGTAGCTCCAACCAGGGCCAGCACGGCCAACACGGTCAGGGCCAACGCTCCGACCGCTGACGCCGGGCGGCTCGTGTGAGTCAGGAAAATCCCGCCGAAAGGCGGGATTTTTCTTGGCAGGGAGGGCTGTCCACAGGGGCGGCCGCGCCGTTAAGGTTAATAAAGTGTTTCCGTTGCCGCTCTGCGTTAACCTGGTCTTAGCTTCGTTGGTGCCGGCGCGTGTTTTGCGCGCGGGACGAGTGACGAGACCCGGACATGAACAGCAATTGGCGCATCAGCACCGCGGCCGGCATTCTGGTCGCGGCTTATTTCGTCCCGGCTTGGCTGAAGGTGGCGTTCGGCCTGATGGTGTCGCCGATCCACGGCCTGTTCGACCGGCCCAATATCGCGGTCGGCCTTTTCCTGAGCAATCACTTCCACCTCGGAGCAGAGGAGGCGATTCGGATCGCGTGGCTGCTGGCGCTGGCGAAGCTCACGGTCATTGCGTTCTTCGCGGTCTTCGTCGCACTGGCTGCGCGACGTTCGGTCCGCGTGACTGGAGGCTGCGACGAGGCGCTGTCGATCGCGCTGACGCTCGGCAGCGTCATTTGCTTTGCCAGCATGATCCTGGCTTCGCATGGCGGTGAGGCGCAGGCGCTGCGGCTGCACGCCACCGAGTTGCTGTTGCTGGTCGGCACCGCCATCGTGATGCTGGTCGAGCGGCCGCCGTTGCCGGCCAAGGCCGAAGAGAGGCCGTCCCGCATGTCGACCTATACGGCCGAGCACTTCCCCGAGCACGTCTGAGTCGTGGCCGCGGCCGCCTTCATCGGCCGATTGCAAAGCCTATATGCACCACCGCCGCTTGACGCGGTGCCACAATACTTTTTCTTTCGCTTCGGCCGTGCTTAATTGCCGGCAGTGCCGCGATAGGCGCGCGATCGGGAGGAGATGATCCATGGCCATGACGATGAACGGCGAAGTCCAGCTGGACGCGCCGAAAGATCTGGTGTGGAGCAAGCTCAACGATCCGGAGGTGCTGAAGCTGTGCATCCCGGGCTGTGAAGAGCTGGAGAAGACCGAGGACAATAGTGGCTTTCGTGCCGTGGCCAAGCTCAAGGTCGGTCCGGTGTCGGCGCGCTTCAAGGGCCGCGTGACGCTCAGCGATCTCGATCCGCCCAACGGCTACAAGATCACCGGCGAAGGCGAGGGCGGCGTCGCCGGCTTCGCCAAGGGCGGCGCGGTGGTCGGCCTGTCCGACAAGGACGGCGGCACGTTGCTCTCCTACGACGTCGAAGCGCATATCGGCGGCAAGCTGGCGCAGCTCGGCCAACGGCTTATCAACGGTTCGGCCAAGAAGCTCGCC
>NZ_BADD01000411.1 GCF_000333455.1 Rhodopseudomonas sp. B29 | reverse complement strand
GCGCAGCGTCCGTAGCGTGCCGGATCGGCGCCGTCTTCGATCTCGCGCGCCGCCATCGCCTCGGCCGCCAGCGCGCAGCCGCCGAGCGTCGATCCGAACAGCCGCAGATAGGGCGTCGCGCCGGCGAGCGCTTCGTTCGGCGCGCTGCCGAGCTTGTCCAGCAAGTAGCGGCTGCTGCGATCGAGCGAGTCGAGCGCATCGCGCAGCCGTGCACCCGTCGCGCCGAACGTCGGGTCGTTGGAGGCCTCGACGTCCTTGACGATCAGCTTGAGCTGATCGAGCAGCAGCCACACCGACTCGCCGCCGTTCGCGCCCAGCTTGCGGGTGACGAGGTCGATCGCCTGGATACCGTTGGTGCCTTCGTAGATCGGTGCAATACGCGCGTCGCGGTAATGCTGGGCGGCGCCGGTCTCCTCGATGAAGCCCATGCCGCCGTGGATCTGAACGCCGAGCGAAGCGACCTCGGTGCCGACATCGGTCGAGAACGCCTTTGCGATCGGCGTCAGCAGCGCGGCGCGCGCCGTCGCCATCGCCTTGACCTTGGGGTCGGTCGAACGCGTCGCGATGTCGAGCGCCACCGCGGTCGAGTAGCAGATGGTTCGCGCGGCGCCGGTCAGGGCGCGCATCATCAGCAAGGTGCGCTTGACGTCGGGATGCTCGATGATGGCGCTCGAGCCGGCGCCGGTCGCGCCGATGGCGCGGCCCTGCTTGCGCTCCTGCGCATAGGCCAGCGCCTGCTGATAGGCGCGATCGGCGATGCCGACGCCCTCGAGGCCGACGCCGAGGCGGGCCTGGTTCATCATCGTGAACATGCACGCCATGCCGCGATTTTCTTCGCCGATTAGATAACCAACGGCGCCGCCATGATCGCCGAGCGACATCGTGCAGGTCGGCGAGCCGTGAATGCCGAGCTTATGTTCGACGCCGCTCGGGAAGATGTCGTTGCGCGCGCCGAGCGAGCCGTCTTCATTGACCAGATACTTGGGGATCAGGAACAGCGAGATGCCCTTGGTGCCAGCGGGCGCATCGGGCAATCGCGCGAGCACGAAGTGCACGATGTTGTCGGTCATGTCGTGGTCGCCGTAGGTGATGAAGATCTTGCTGCCGAAGATCTTGTAGGTGCCGTCGCTCGCCCGCTCGGCGCGGGTGCGCAGCGCGCCGACGTCGGAGCCGGCCTGCGGCTCGGTCAGTTGCATGGTGCCGGTCCATTCGCCGGACACCAGCTTGCCGAGATAGATGCGTTTGAGTTCGTCGCTGCCATGAGCATGCAGCGCGTCGATCGCCGACAGCGTCAGCAGCGGGCACAGGCCGAACGCCATGTTGGAGGCCGCCCACAACTCGGTGCAGACGGCGTTGATCGCCATCGGCAGGCCCTGGCCGCCAAATTCCTCCGGCCCCGAGACCGCGTTCCAGCCAGCCTCGATCCAGCGCCGATAGGCATCGGCCCAGCCCGGCGCGGTCGCGACCTTGCCGCCTTCCAGCTTGACGCCGTTCTTGTCGCCGACGCGGTTCAGCGGCGCCAGGATGTCGCCGGCGAATTTGCCCGCCTCTTCCAGCACTTGCGCGGTGATCTCGCTGTCGTAATCGGCGTAATGGCCGGCCGCCAGCGCGGCCTGCATCCCGGCGCCGTGGTTGAGCGAGAGCAGGATGTCGGTGATCGGAGCACGATAGGTCATGAGCTGGTCCCGGCTGGCAGCGATGGAAGCGAGCCGCCTTTTCCCATGAAAGCGGGAGAGTTCTCAACCTTTTGTCCGATGCCGTGACAGTGTGCGGCACGCCGCCGTTGGCGCGGCCTTTGGGGGCAGGGCGGGTTGAAAAGCCGCCACGGTCCCGATAGACCGGGGCGACGCACGCACCGGCCTTCAAACATGACGGACGGCCGCGGCTGTCAGGCGCATTGGGGCGTAGCCAAGCGGTAAGGCAGGGGATTTTGATTCCCCCATGCGGAGGTTCGATCCCTCCCGCCCCAGCCAGCACGATCTATCTTATTGAAATGTTAAAGTAAATTTCCGAGCTGGGAGGCTGATGCACAGCCCTGCGACACATCGCTGCTACACGAAGGTGTCGTACGACCGTGGCTTTCCACATTTTTCGCCGCCAAGCCACCTACTATTGGAGGCGCCGCAGGCCGCGTCAGCTTGCCAGTTTCTGGCCCCCCCTCGCATATTCTCGTGAGCCTGCGCACAACCGCGTTGCCCTTGGCGCGTCGGTTGGCGGTGGCACTTGATTCACAGCTTGAGGGCGCAGTGATGCTCGCCGAAAGTGTCGATCCAACGCTATCGAAATCCCAGATCGATGCCATGCTTCGGACGGTCGTGGATCGACATCTAACGAAGCTCGACAGGGTAGCGTTGGTCGCCAAGGGGTCCACGGGCTTCGATCCAGATCAAGCACGTCGCGACGACAAGAGAGCTTTCTGGACTTACTCGCTCCTCGATGCCCGTGGTCCCTACGCCGAGGTCACGGACAACGATCATGTCCGTATGGTCGATGACGGCTTATGCGATACTGACATCGAGGCGGTGAAGCGTCACCTGAAGATGCTGAAAGACAACGGCCTGGTCCCGACCAAACACCATATTCTTCGGCGTTTGATCGAGGGCGTTGCGGCCGAGCCAACCTCTACAAACATTCAGATTGCACAGGGTACATACTACCGGGGAATGAAGCTCGCGCTTGCCGCGGCCGATAGACGCTATGGCGGTATTCGGGCGGAGGATGCGGACCTCGTCGATCGGATGTTCACGTCCAGCGACGCAGTTGGCCCTGCTCGGCATTGGTCGAAGACATGTCTCGCGAGCAAAATAAAGCTTCGCGATCCGAGAAACAAGAAAGTCCGGCGACGGCCGTTGCAATGGCGGACTTTCTAAAACTCACCGAGAACGTAATCGACTTGAATCGGAAAGATGATCACTGGGATGAAAAGACACAGCGGCAGGTTCGAAGCATTTCGCAGCTGTTCGTCAAATTCATGATCCAAGATCAGCATTTGGTTGATCTTAATTCCTTAAAGCAGATTCACGTTGGAAAGTTTGCTGACTTCCTTCGGAGCGAGATTTACAAGCACTACGGTAAGTCTATCCGTGACAGTGAGCTGACGATCGCGGAGCTCAGAGCCGATGGATTGTCACGCGAGAAAGGGTTGCGCGGAATTGGCGCCGATACGCTCAACCGGCACTTTACATCCTTGAAGCAGATATTCGATCACGGCCGTGCGTTGGAATTATCGCACCCCGCCGGCGGCAATTGTCCAAGCCAAAGGGGTCCCGGCGATTAAACAACCTTCGTATCGCGGCCTTTCCGCATTTTGCAGTGCATGATCCCAGGATCGAAATCGAGCCGCTGTCGCGGCGGCGACATCTTGAAGCTGTCGTTCCAAATTGTATTCGGCGGAATTGAGGTTATGTTGCCTGCGGGTGAAACGCTGGGTGGAGAGGCATGTCGACGGCGCTTCGGATTGCGCATGGAAGTTTCGGCCGGGTGGCGCTCCTCGACATGGACGCCTCGCTGGTGCGCCATGCCCATCCGCATTGCCACGTGCTGCTCAAAGTCGAGGGCGCTGACACCCAGTTCCTGGTCGGCGACAAGGTCGCGCCGCTGAACGACACCACGGCCGTTCTGGTCGATGGCTGGCAGCCGCACGCCTATCTGCACGACCCGTCGCGGCCCCGCACCCTTATTCTAGCGCTATATATCGAGCCCGAATGGCTGACCTCGTTCCATTCCTCCTGGGCGGCGAGCGGTTGGCCCGGCTTCTTCGCCCAGCCCTGCGGCGAGATCACGCCGCGAATTCGTGAGCTGGCGCGCGATCTCGCCATCGACATGATGGCGCGCCCTGCCTGCGCCGGGGAGCATGAGCAGCTGTTGTCGGACTTGATGA
>NZ_BADD01000412.1 GCF_000333455.1 Rhodopseudomonas sp. B29 | reverse complement strand
CGGTGTGGCTGGTCGCGCTGCTGGCGCGCAAGCCGATCAAGCTGGCGGCGGTGGCGCTCGCCAACAAGATCGCCAGGATCGCCTGGAAGATGATGATCACGCAACAGACTTACGACGGGGCGCGGATGCCGAGCGCATCGCCGCGCGCCGACTGAGAGATCGAACGTCGGGCAATTAGTCCGACGCTCGAGCCGGAGCTGCAACGGGAGACAGATGGAACGATCGATCGAACCGAGAGGCGAGACAATCCGTGGAATCCATCGGCACACAAAGGCCGGTAGGGTGATTGGAGCTCGCGTCGCGGAAGCCATCTTGGCCAGCGGTCCATCGCGACCGCACCGACAGGCCGCACATATGGATGCAAGCGATCCGATCAGTCCTCAGAATCCCTTGTGGCTCGGGGGCCGTCCACATATGGATTCCGGGTTCGCGCTTCGCGCGCCCCGGAATGACAAACGTTAGGTTGTGCCGGAAACGCATACAGCGGAGATATGTCGCGCCTCACTGCCCCGCCGCTTGCGCGGCGCCGGCGCCGCAGAAGGGGAGGCTGGGGAGATAGGGCAGCATCACGGGCAACGCCACGATGATGACGAGGCCGAGCGCGAAACAGGTGCCAAGAATCCACATCGTGTGACGGACCTGCCGATTCAGCAAGTCTTCGCCGGTCCGGCGACCGCTGGCACCGTTTTGTGGTGCTGCGGGCTGGGATGTCGCGGCGGGTTGCTGATACACGGCCTGCTCCGGATTCAATCGGTCGGCGTCAACGGCGGTCGCTGCCGGCCGTTCCGCGTGCCACGCTCCAGCAAGCTTGCTTGAGCGATGCAGCGTGGCGCATTTGTATCGTGTCTCTATCGCTTGCGAAACCGCGCCACCAACTCGACATGGGCGGTATGTTTGAATTGATCGACGGGCGTGACGCGTTCCAGCGCGTAGCCGCCATCGATCAGAAGTTTCCCGTCACGCGCGAAAGTGGTCGCGTTGCACGACACCGCGATCACCAGCGGCACTTTGCTGGCCGCCAGTTGTGTCGCTTGCGCCTGTGCGCCCTGGCGCGGCGGATCGAACAGCACGGCGTCGAAGTCGCGCAGTTCCGGCGGCGCCAGCGGCCGGCGGAACAGATCGCGTGCTTCGGCCTTGATCGGCTTCAGTCCGGGCGTCGCGGCTGCGGCCTTCTGCAACGCGCTCACCGCCGGGGCGTCGCTGTCGCAGGCGAACACCCGGGCCTTTTCGGCCAGCCGCAGCGCGAAAGGGCCGACGCCGCAGAATAGGTCGGCCACTTGCTTGGCTTTGCCCAACTGACCGATCGCCAGCTCCGCCAGCACGGCTTCGCCACGCGCAGTCGCCTGCAGAAATGCGCCGGGCGGCAGCGTCACTTGGGCCTTGCCGATCGTCACCACCGGCGGAACACGCTGAAGTACAAGTTCACCATGCCGCGTCAGCCTCGCCAGCCTGTGCTTCTCCGCCAGCGCGGAGAGCTGCGTCACCAGCTTCGGCGGCAGCGGGCCGGAACCGCGGACGTCGATATCGAGTCCGTTCTCGGTGGCGGTGACCTGGATGTCGAGCGGCTTGCCCACGCCTGTGAGCGCTTCGGCCAATGCCCAGGCGGCGTCGAGCGCGCCGGTGAGACCGGGATCGAGGATCGGGCAGTGATCGATCGCGATGACTTCATGGCTGCCGGCCGCGGTGAAGCCGACCTTGAGGACGTCGTGGGTGCCTTTCTTGGCGTGCAGCGTGATGCGGCGGCGGCCGGCGCCGTGGGCGTCGATCAGTGCATCGACGTCGCAGGCGATGCCGGCCTGCGCCAGCGTCTCGATCACCAGATTGCGCTTCCAGGCTTGGTACGCATCCTCGCGCCAATGCTGGATCGCGCAGCCGCCGCAGATGCCGAAATGCGGACAAAACGGCGCGACGCGCTCAGTGCTTGCCGTCACGACCCGCAGCAGCTTACGGCGATCCGGATGGCCCGGCACCGTCTCGACCTCGACGGTATCGCCGCCGAGCGCGAACGGCACATACACAGCTTCTGCGCCGCCGAGGCTGACGCCGTCGCCGCGATGGCCGACCTGGTCGATCGCCAATGTTTCCATCATCCGCGCCAGATAGTCCGCCGGGGGCGGGGCGTAAAGCCGCAACTGCTCACGCGGTCGCGCTGCGCCCCGTCAAACGATGGAAACGCCAGACCAACAGCGCCGCATAGACCACCAAGCCGATTGCCAGTCCGACCCAGACGCCGAACGGGCCGAGCGAGGTGTGAAAGCCGAGCAGCCAGCAGCATGGAAACGCGATCACCCAGAAGCCGAGGATCGCGTACAGCAGCGGCACGCGGGTGTCGTTCTTGCCGCGCAGCGCGCCATTGGCCACCACCTGTAGTCCGTCCGCGATGAAGAAGCTGGCGCCGACCACGAGCAGCGAGGCAGTCAGCTCCGCGGTCGCCGCTACGCTGTCGGAGGCGCCGAGAAACAGATGCGGGATGCCGTGCCGCGTCAGTGCCACGAGCAGCGTCATCACCGCCATGAAGACGAAGCCGAGCGTGATTGCCGCGAAGCCGGCGCGGCGCTCGGCCTGCGTATCGCCGCGGCCGACGGCATGGCCGACCCGCACCGTAGCGGCGAGCGAGATGCCCATCGGCACCATGAACATGATCGCCGCGATCTGCAGCGCGATCTGGTGCGCGGCGAGCGCGGTGGTGCCGAATTGCCCCATCAGTAGCGCCGCGGCGCCGAACACGCCGTATTCGAGCACGGACGCACCGGAGATCGGCAGGCCGAGCTGCAGCAGGCGCCGCATCAGTGTGCCATCGAAGCGCCACAGCTCACCGAACACGTGATACTTCCGAAACGGCCGCATGGTGACGCAGACGATCGACGCGGCGATCAGCATCGCCAGCGACACCAGCGTGGTGGCGAGGCCGGCGCCGAAGATGCCGAGCCGCCGCATGCCGAAGCCGCCATGGATCAGCCAATAAGCCAGGCCGAGATTGACCGGGATCGCCGTCAGCATGATCCACAGCGCCGGCTCCGGTCGGTTCACCGCGCCCATGAAGCCGCGCAGCGCGATGAACAGCCAGCCGGGCAACAGCGACCAGGCCAGCGAATCCAGATAACGGCCGGCGAGGGCCGCCGTTGCCGAATCCTGGCCGAGCGCCAATAGCATTTCCTCGCCATAGAGCTGGCCGAGCGTCAGCGGCACGCCGGCGATCACCGTCGCCCACAGCCCGGCGCGCAGCGAAGCTCGGACCTGCCGCGGCGCGCGGGCGCCGACCGCCTGCGCGGCCAGCGGCGTCACCGCCGAGACCAGACCGAGTCCCATGGTGAAAGTCGCAAACAGCACCGTATGTGCCAGCGCCGCGGCGGCGACGGCCTGATCGCCAAGCCGGCCGATCAGCGCCAGGTCGGTCGTCATCATGGCGATCTGGCCGAGTTGCGTCAGCGCCATCGGCCATGCCAGGCCGAGCGTCTCGACGAGTTCGGATCGCCACGCAGACGAATGCGCCGGCGCGAGCGCGCCGGCGGCGATGTCGGAGCCGTTCGGATTCATGGCGCGCACCTTAAACCAATCTGCGGCGGCAGTAAGACTGCGGCGGCAGTAAGACTGCGGCGGCTGCGAGGCAGGCCTCACCCGCGCCTTGCGCCGAGAAAGAACTCGGTATTGCCATCGCCACCGGCGATCGACGAGGTGAATACCTCGATATCGCGGCAGCCGAGCGATGCGGCGAACGCCGTGATGTCGTCGCACACTGTGCGATGCAGCTTTTCGTCGCGGACGATGCCGCGTTTCGACGCGGTTTCGAATTGTGGCTTGATCAGCGCCAGCAAACTCATCGGCGCCGCGGCCAGCGATAGCGCCGCGGGCAACACCAGCTTCAGCGAGATGAAGCTGGCGTCGATCACCACCACCTCGGGCCGCTGCGGCAGCCGCTTGCCTTCGAGCTTGCGAATATCGGTTTCTTCCATCGAGACGATCCTGGAATGGCCGCGCAGCGACGCGTGCAACTGATCGCGGCCGACATCGATGGCGAACACCAGCGCGGCGCCATTCGCCAGCAGCACTTCGGTGAAACCGCCGGTGGAGGAGCCGACGTCGAGGCAGACGCGGTCCTCTATGTCGATCGGATAGCGCTCCAGCGCGCCGGCCAGTTTGACACCGCCGCGCGACACCCAGGGATGCGCCGGCTGCGCTTCGAGCGCTGCGTCGAGCGCGATGAGTTCGGAGACTTTGCTAATTTGCTTGCCTTCCGCGAACACCAGCCCGGCCTCGATCGCCGCCTGCGCCCGCGCGCGGCTCTCGAACAGCCCCCGCTCGACCAGCACCACATCGGCGCGCTTCCTGGGAGGGGAGTCGGGCTTGCTCATGGTCAGCGCGCTACTGCGCGCAGCCGCGCTGCGGCCAGTTTCACGCAAGCTTCGAACGCAGTGAGATCGCGCCACAGGTCAGCCGGCTTCTTGCGCAGCGTGATCAGCGGCGCGCCGTGCAGATCGAGCGCGTGGATCAGCATCAGATTGTCGGGCAGATCGAAATCCTCGACCACGAGACCGTCCGCGCCGATCAGCATGCCGTCGCGTTTGTCGAGGGTTTCGAATCGGCCGACCCGCTCGACGTAGTTCGCCGGATCGTTGGAATAGCCGAACACGAGCTTGCCGCGACCCGCCATGTAGCCGAGTTCGTATACCGTGCCGGCGTCGGCGCTCGGGCCGCGGAACGGCGTCAGATTGGCGATGATGGCATCGGCCTCGTTCATCATCGCTTCGTTGCCGCGAAAGATCTGCAGCGACGCATCATGCGCGGCGAGCGCCACGGCGTTGTCGAGCGGATACAAACTGCGCAGCCCGTGCGCCGCGCACAGCTCCGCCTTGCGACGGCCGAGGTCCAGCGCATCGGGGATAAAGATATCGGGACCGGCGAGATAAACGTTTGTCATTCCGGGATTCGTCACGGTCGGCGTCAGCCGGCCGGGGCGAAGGCCCGGAATCCATACTCCCTGCAGGGGTTATGGATTCCGGGCTCGCTCACTTCGTGAGCGCCCCGGAATGACCAGAAGAAGGACTGGCGTAGAACACGAGCTCACGCCAGCTTCGAGGTCTCGGCTTTGACGTCCTTGCCGAGCGCTTCGAAAACCTTTTTGACGATCGCCTTGGCGTCGAGGCCGGCGCGGGCATACATCGCGGCGGGGGTGTCGTGGTCGAGGAATACGTCGGGCAGCACCATCGAGCGCATCTTCACTTCGCCGTCGAGCTTGCCGTGTTCGGCGAGCGCCTGCATCACATGGCTGCCGAAGCCGCCGATCGAGCCTTCCTCGATGGTGATGAGGATCTCGTGGTCGTTGGCGAGCTTCAGGATCATGTCGAGGTCGAGCGGCTTCATGAAGCGTGCGTCGGCGACGGTCGTGGAGAGGCCCAGCGTCGCCAGTTCTTCGGCGGCCTTCTCGCACTCGGCGAGCCGGGTGCCGAACGACAGCAGCGCGACCTTGTTGCCCTGACGCACGATGCGGCCCTTGCCGATTTCCAGCGGGATGCCGACTTCCGGCATCTCGACGCCGCGGCCTTCGCCGCGCGGATAGCGCACCGCGCTCGGCCGGTCGTTGATGGCGACCTGGGTGGCGACCATGTGAACCAGCTCGGCTTCGTCCGAAGCCGCCATGATCACGATGTTGGGCAGGCAGCCGAGGTAAGCATTGTCGAACGAGCCAGCATGGGTAGCGCCGTCGGCGCCGACCAGGCCGGCGCGGTCGATCGCGAAGCGGACCGGCAGGTTCTGGATGCAGACGTCGTGCACGACCTGGTCATAGGCGCGCTGCAGGAAGGTCGAATAGATCGCGCAGAACGGCTTGTAGCCTTCAGTGGCGAGGCCAGCCGCGAAAGTCACGGCGTGCTGCTCGGCGATGCCGACGTCGAAAGTCCGCTTCGGGAACGACTTCTCGAAGATGTCGATGCCGGTGCCGGACGGCATCGCGGCGGTGATGCCGACGATCTTGTCGTCCTTCTGGGCTTCCTTGACCAGGCTCTGGCCGAACACGTTTTGATAGGACGGCGCGTTCGACTTGGCCTTCGACTGCGCGCCTGTGGCGATGTCGAATTTGACGACCGCGTGATACTTGTCGGCGGCGGCTTCGGCGGGCGGATAGCCCTTGCCCTTCTGGGTCACGACGTGGATCAGGAACGGACCGGCGTCGGCGTCGCGGACGTTCTGCAGCACCGGCAGCAGATGATCGAGGTTGTGACCGTCGATCGGGCCGACGTAGTAGAAGCCGAGCTCCTCGAACAGCGTGCCGCCGTTGACCATGAAGCCGCGCGAATATTCCTCGGCGCGGGCGGCGCGGTCGGCGATCACCTTGGGCAGATGCTTGCCGATCTGCTTGCCGGCTTCGCGCAGCGACCTATAGGTCTTGCCCGAGTAAAGCCGCGACAGATACGACGACATCGCGCCGACCGGCGGAGCGATCGACATGTTGTTGTCGTTGAGGATCACGATCAGCCGCGAGTTCATCGCGCCGGCGTTGTTCATCGCCTCGTAAGCCATGCCGGCCGAGATCGAGCCGTCGCCGATCACCGCGATGACGTTGTTCTTGACGCCGGCGAGTTCGCTGGCCACCGCCATGCCGAGGCCGGCCGAGATCGAGGTCGAGGAGTGGCCGGCGCCGAACGGATCGTAGTCGCTCTCGGTGCGCTTGGCGAAGCCGGACAGGCCGCCCGGCGTGCGCAGCGTGCGGATGCGGTCGCGGCGGCCGGTGAGGATCTTGTGCGGATAGGCCTGGTGGCCGACGTCCCAGATCAGCCGGTCGCGGGGGGTATCGAACACATAATGAATGGCTGTGGTCAGCTCGACCACACCGAGACCGGCGCCGAAATGACCACCGGTGACCGAGACCGCGTCGATCGTCTCCAAGCGCAATTCGTCGGCGACCTGCCGAACCTGGTCGACCCGCAGCTTGCGAAGGTCTTCGGGCGTACGAATGGTGTCGAGAAGCGGCGTTTTACTCAATTCGGTCACGGCGATATCCAATTCTGAAGCTGGGATGGGTACATCCCCTGACGAATGGTCCGAAGCTCCGGATGTCGAAAGCCCACCTGGCTTTCGTCTCCCGTTTGGGAGAAATCAACGGCTGAAGCTTAAATTATGCTTCGATCCGTTGACGTGATCCGGCTCACTCAACGACAGCAGACGTCCCCTCCGATCCCGACGCAGCGTCCCGGCGCGTGCGCGATCGGCACATAAGCCCTTACCATTACACAACTTGGCGTGTGAATCCAACCGTGCCCCGCCCAGCGCATGGGCAGGCTGCGCAAACTTTCGGCCAATAAGGTTGATCGGCGAAACTTCAGGAACCGGCTGTGCTTTACATGTCACGGTCGTGGTGGGACCAGAATACTACTGTGGCGGTCCGTTGCGGGTTATTCCACATCGAGCGGCGCAGTTCCTGTCGGCGCACCCTGAGAGTCAGTGGTAATTTTGTCCACCCGCGCCTCGGCTTGCCGCAGCAGCTCCTCGCAGCGGCGCTTCAAGGCTTCACCTCGCTCATAGATGGCGACCGACTCTTCGAGTGGAACCTTGCCGTCTTCAAGCCGCTTGACGATGCCTTCGAGTTCTTCGAGCGCGCGCTCGAACGAGAGCTTCTTGACGTCGGCGGATGCGGCTTCTGCCATCTTGGGTCCTGAACTTGAAGACGGGTTGTGACGGAGCGCGGCGTGCACGCGCCGGACCGGAACCTGCGCGATGAAGCGGATCAGGCTTCCATCAGCGCGCCGACATGGGCGGCTACCGATTCCATCAGTCCCTGCAAGTCATAGCCGCCCTCGAGCACCGAGACAATGCGGCCGCCTGCGGTCTTGTCCGCCACCTCCATCAACCGCTTGGTGACCCAGGCGAAATCCTCCGCCTTGAGGTTGAGGCTGGCCAAGGGATCGCGGTAATGGGCGTCGAAGCCGGCCGAGATCACGATGAGCTCCGGCGAGAAGCGTTCGAGCTGCGGCAGGATCAGCGTGTCGAACGCCTCGCGGAATTTCTCGCTGCCGTCTTCGGAGGCGAGCGGTGCGTTGACGATGTTGTCGTGCTCGCCGCGCTCGCCGGCCGAGCCGGTGCCGGGAAACAGCGGCATCTGATGCGTCGAGCAGTACATCACGCTGCGATCGCCCCAGAAGATGTCCTGCGTGCCGTTGCCGTGATGCACGTCGAAGTCGACCACGGCGGCGCGGCCGATGCCGTATTGGCGCTGCGCGTAGCGCGCCGCGATCGCCGCATTGTCGAAGAAGCAGAAGCCCATCGGCTTGGTGATTTCGGCGTGATGGCCGGGCGGCCGCGTCGAGACGAACACGTTGTGCGCCTCGCCCTTCATCACCGCGTCGACGCCCCGGGTCGAGCCGCCGACGCCGCGCAGCGCCGCCTCGAACGTGCCGGGCGACATCGAGGTGTCGCCATCGACATAGACGATGCCGCTCGACGGCGACAAATGCCGCATTTCGACGATGTGGTGATCGGTGTGGCAGAGCGAGATGTGCTCGAGCGCGCCGCGCGGGGATTCATCGCGCACCAGAGGCGCGAACTGCTCGGCCGACAGCGCCTTGTGGATCGCGCGCAGCCGGTCGGCACGCTCGGGGTGACCCTCGGGCGTGTCGTGCTCGAGGCAAGCAGCGTGGGTCAAAAAGAGCGTGGTCATCCGATGGCGCCTGCAACGGCCGATGCTGTGTGACGAATGTATAACGTGAATGTAAGAGCCGTCCGCACCGGGCGGAAGGGCCGCTTAAGGCTTAGCTGGTCGGCTGCCTAATTCAATCGCAAAATGCGGCCCATCGGCGGCGGCGCAACCGGACTGCGGGATTTGAAATAGGCGAACAGCGCATCGACATCGTAGACGCCGGTCTGCGCATCGCGGCCCTGCGTAAATGCCTTGAAGCCGTCGCCGCCGACCGCGAGGTATTGGTTGACGGTGATGCGATAAGGCTTGTCCGGTGCGATGGTCTCGCCGTTCAGCGTCATCCTGTCCGGCGGAATACGGCTGCCGGCCGCCGCGGTGGGGTCGAAGGCGAAGCCGAAGCCTTTCGACACCTGCAGGATGCGTGGCCGCGCCGGCTCGGCCCATTGCTGCTCGAGCGCAGCTTTGAGTTCGGCTCCGGTCAGCGTCATCGTCACCAACTGATTGCGGAACGGCTGCGCGGCGAACACGTCGCCATAGCTCACCGCGCCGTTGGTGCCGCCATTGATGTCGGCGCGCAGCCCGCCCGGATTGGTGATCGCGATCACCGCGCCACCGGCTTCCGGCGCGGCGGTCGCGGCGAGCTGGGCATCGGCGACGACATCGCCAAGCGGGCTTTCGCCGGCCTCGTTCGGCACACGCGGCAGCGCCGCCGTCACCTCGCCAGCCGGCCGCGCCGCGATCGGGCCGGCGAGCTTGTCATAGGCGGCGATCAGTTCGGTCTGTGCAGCGTCCTTGGCCAGCGTGGTGCGGACGATATTGTTGTCGGCCTTGGCTTCGATCACGTCGCGCGTCACCGGATCGAGCTTCAGGTCGATCGCGGTGACGATCGTGCCGTATTTGTCGCCGCTGGTGACGAGCCGGCCGTCGATCGTGCAGTTATAGGCGCGGTGGGTATGGCCGCTGATCACCACGTCCACGGCCTTGTCGAGCTTGCCGATGATGTCGACGATCGGCCCCGAGATGCCCGGGCAATCATTGTAGTCGCCGGTCGGGAAGCCGCCTTCGTGGATCAGCACCACGATCGCATCGACGCCTTTGGCTTTCAGTTCCGGCACCAGCGCATTCACGGTCTCGGCCTCGTCCTTGAAGCTGAGCCCGGCGACGCCCGGCGGCGACACCATGTTGGGCGTGTTCTTCAGCGTCAGCCCGATGAACGCCACCGGCACGCCGCCGAAGCTGCGGATCGCATAGGCCGGGAAGATCGTCTTGCCGGTCGCGGTCTCGACCGTGGAGGCCGCCAGATACGTGTAGTCGGCGCCTTTGAACGGCGCTGGCCCCTGGCAGCCGTCGACCGGATGGCAGCCGCCGTTCTGCATCCGCTTGAGCTCGTCGGCGCCCTCGTCGAATTCGTGATTGCCGACCGACGACAGCGCCAACCCCATCAGCGACAGCGACTGCACTGTCGGTTCGTCGTGAAACATCGCCGACAGAAACGGGCTGGCGCCGATCAGATCGCCGGCGGCGACGAAGATCGCGTTGGGGTGGCCGTCGCGAAGTCGCTTGACCAGCGTCGCCATGTGCTCGGCGCCACCCGCCGGCACGTTGATCTTTTTGGTCGGATCGGCCGGATCGGCAATGGCGATGCCGCCTTGCGGCGGCTGCAGATAGCCATGGAAGTCGTTAATCGCCAGGATTCGCAGCTCGACCGGCGCCTGCGCAGCCGTCTGGGCCGGCGCGCCCGTCGCATAGGCGAGTAACAGCGTTGTCGCGGCGAGGGCGAGCAGGCGGGATGTCGAAAGCGGTATCATATGCGGGCTCGTCTGCGTGGGCGCGGCTGCAATCCGCGCCGGCTTGGCGTGGATCGCTCGCGAATTGCAATCCAATTCCACAACAGGGTGACGAAGTCGTTGCCGGCTTGCGTCAGCCGGTCATCTTCCGCGCAACTCGGGATACCTCCGGATTGTGCGGCTGCGGCGACATGCCAATACTCGAAGCTTCTAATCAGTCGGGCGCTCGGGGAAATGCTTTCGGCGTCTGCGCAGCGATAAGAGGGCCGCATGACCGCATTGCCATTTCGCCTCGCCGGCTTCGCCGCGCTGATGGTCGCAGCACTCATGCTGAATGGATCGCCCACGCTCGCGCAGCAAGGCGACCACGCCGACAAGCCGCCGGCCCGGCCGCGCCTCGCCGACATCATGCAGGGCGTGCAGTGGCGACACATGAAGCTTTGGTTCGCCGCCAAGGCGCATAATTGGGAGCTCGCCGGCTACGAGACCAAGCAGATCCGCGCGCGTCTCGAAGACGCCGCCTCGCTGTATCAAAGCCTGCCGGTCAGCGACCTCACCACAATGGCCAAGCCGCTCGACGCCGTCGCCGCCGCCATCGCCGCGAAGGACTACGCCGCCTTCACCAAGGCCTATGCGGGCCTGACCACCGGCTGCAACGGCTGCCACGACAGCGTGAAGCTCGGCTTCGTCGTGATCAAGACGCCGACGAGCGATCCGTTCGCTGATCAGGATTTCAGGCTACCGAAGAAGTAACAGCTTCTTGCGCCGTAGCCCGCATAGGCGAAGCGCCATGCGGGACCAAGCAGAATTGGCCCCGCGTGTCGCTCCGCTCACGCGGGATGCGATGTCTATATTACTACGCGCTTACTCCGCCGGCTGCGCCGACATCATCACGCGGCGGCTGCCGAGCGACGGCACCAGCGCATACGCCCCGTCGCCGAGCAGGGCTTGGACCACCAGCGCCAGCGTCCAGAACGCCGGGAATTCCCAGCCGCCGTGCGGATTGGTGAAGAAGAAGCCGGCGGGGCCGTGGACGGTGAAGATGGCGCCGAGCAACACCGGGGTCAGCAGCAGCGCGGCGAAGCGGGCGTAGACGCCGAGGATCAGCGCGGCTCCGAAGATCACTTCGGCCGCCATCGTGGCATAGGCCAGCGCCGGCGGCAGGCCGAGGCTGGCAAAGAACTTGGCGGTGCCGGCCGGGGTGAACACGAACAGCTTGAGGCTGGCGTGGGCGAAGAACAGCGCGCCGAGGGCGACGCGGAGCAGCAGGGCGGCGTAGGGGGCGGTGCGGGAATCGATCATCGGCGGTCTCCTTTCCGGCCAGATGACCCATTCCCGAGGGTGTGATAAAGCCGGTGCGGAGAATATCAGATCATTCCGCGGGTGTGAGATGCTCGACCGGCTGACCGGGCTGGAAGTGTTCGGCAAGGTGGTGACGACCGGCAGCTTTTCGGCCGCCGGCCGCGCGCTCGGGCTGTCGCAGACCATGGTGACCAAGCACATCGCCGCGCTGGAGGCCCGGCTCGGCGTCAAGCTGTTCCACCGCTCGACCCGCAAGCTGACCATCACCGAGGCCGGGCCGCAATTATCTCGAGGCGACCGAGCGCATCCTCGCCGACCTCGAGGCCGCCGACACCGCCGCCGCGGCCGAGCGCGTCGAGCCGCGCGGGCTTCTGCGCCTCAACGCGCCGATGTCGTTCGGCACAAGGCAGGTCGCGCCGCGGCTTGCCGCCTTCGCGGCGCGCTATCCGCTGGTGTCCGTCGAACTCGGCCTCGGCGATCGCTATGTCGACCTCGTCGAAGAAGGCTGGGACCTCGCCATCCGCATCGGCACGCTGCGCGACTCCGCGCTGATAGCCCGTCGTCTCGCGCCATGCCGCACGGCGTTGTGCGCGGCGCCGAGTTATTTGGCGGCGCACGGCACACCGAGGACGGTGGCCGATCTCGCGAACCACAATTGCCTCGGCTACACGCTGGTCCGCGACGTCGGCGCCACCAAATGGCGCTTCGGCAAAAAGAGCGACATCATGGTGCCGGTGTCCGGCAATCTGCGCGCCGATAACGGTGGGGCGTTGGTCGCTGCCGCCGTCGCCGGCCAGGGGCTGATCTATCAACCGACCTTCCTGCTCGCCGACGACCTCGCCGCCGGCCGATTAGTGTCGCTCACGCTCGACCAGCCCAACCACGAAATCGGCGGCATCTACGCGGTCTATCCGCCGCAGCGCCTGTTGCCCGCGAAGGTAAGGGCGATGATCGACTATCTGGTGGAGTGTTTCGGCGACGAGCCGCCGTGGGACGGGGGCCTGCTTGGTGAATTGGGACAAAATACGTAATCAATCAGTAATCGGCTGCGGTTGCGGAACGTGTCCGGCCTGCTACGCTTCGTATCGTTTCAAACCAAATAGTTTGCTCAGAAAGATGATCGGATGACGCGTGTCTTGGCTTCGTTTCTGTTGTTAGTTTGGTGCTCCGTCGCCGCTCAGGCGAATTCCTTCAATCGCACTGTCCCGTCTGGCCAGAGCAAGCGGGTGGCGCTGTACACTGCGTGGGATCCGAAATATTGCGGCAGCGTGTTCGGCGTCGTGAAGGTCACCACCAAGCCGCAGCACGGTACATTGTCCAATCGCGTCATGGACGCGAAGATTGGCGCAAGCCGGTTTGGCTCGTCGAGCCAGTGCTTCGGCCAGCCGACCAAGGGGCTCGCCGTGTTCTACGCAGCTCGCGGCGGCTATCACGGCCCCGACAGCTTCGTGCTCGACATCAGCTGGCCGGCGATCAACAAGCAGTCGACCGATTCCTACACGATTACGGTCGAGTAGCGCCAGCTACCCCTTCTTTCTCTGAAAAAACCGCATGAACGCGCTCACCGCTTCTTTCGACTTCATCCGCTCGCTGAACAGATGCGTTTCCTGATCGATGCGGCGGGTGATTTCGTCGGGTGGCAGGCGTAGCAGCTTGCGCGAGATCGCGACGGCTTCGGCCGGCAGCGCGCAGAGTTCGCGGGCGGCTTTCTTGGCTTCAGCTTCGGTGTGGCCGGGGGCGACGACGGCATTGACGAAGCCGGCTTCGCGGGCCTGCTCGGCCGAGACCTTGTGGCCCATCACCAGCATGGCGAAGGCGCGGTGATGCCCCATCATGCGCGGTGCCAATAGGCTCGATGCGCCTTCCGGCACCAGGCCGAGCTGGATGAACGGCGTCGAGAACACCGCCGCGGTCGAAGCCAGTACGTAGTCGCAGTGAAACAGCATCGTGGTGCCGATGCCGATGGCGATGCCGTCGACGGCGGCGATGATCGGCTTCACGTTGTGGGCCAGCGAGTACAGAAACTTGGTGGCAGCGCTGGCGCGCGGAGCGCCGCTGGTGTCGGTGCCGGCTTTCAGGAAATCGTCGAGGTCGTTGCCGGCGGTGAACACGCCGGCAACGCCGGTGATGATCAGGCAGCGGATGTCGGGATTGTTTTGCGCGGTGTCGATGGCATCGCTCATCGCCCGATACATGTCCTGCGTCAGCGCGTTCTTTTTCTCGGGCCGGCGCATGGTGATGATGCGCGCGCCGTCTTCATCGGTGACGATCAGATATTCCGACATGATGCTTCCCCGCTCGCGGCGCTTCGCCGCGCCTCCCTCAGGCGTCGTTAGCTCAGTGTAGCACGTCCATAGCGGCGATCAGAACAGCACTTCGGCGAAGGCACTGTGACGCCCA
>NZ_BADD01000413.1 GCF_000333455.1 Rhodopseudomonas sp. B29 | reverse complement strand
GTTGCCGCCGCCTCGCGGGTGCGAAACGGGCCTGCCGACGAGGGCAGCGTGTTGAACAGATGGGGGCTGGAAAGCCGGGAAGCCAGCGTGGCATAGCACCTGATACCGCTGACTCCAAGGTTCCGGGCCGTCCCTGCCCCGCCAGAACACCGCCCGGGAGTTGTTTGTGGTGCATAGTTTGGCGCCAGCGTTGCGCTTCTTTTCTGCGACACGTAAATTTCACGCCGTAAGGGCTTGTCCGACCGCGTCTTTTGTTGGGAAAGCCGGGTACCCACCGGCTCCGGCTTTCGGCCCGCTCGGACGCTGCAGCCTATGCGAGGATCGCGCTCGACAGCATGACGGATCGTCCCGCCACCGGTTCCATCACCGCCGATCAGGCTCCGACCGAGATCGTCGCGGCGACGCGCCGTCTGGCGTCCGCTCTGGAGGCGCTGGAAAGCGCAGTCGAACGCCGCGCCGAGGCCGATCGCGACGAGGACGAACTGGCGTCACGCATTCAGGCGCTCGGCGCCGACCGCTCCCGTCTGGCTGACGAGCTCGATGGCGCGCTGGTCCGCAGCCGCAGGCTGGAGCGTACCAACCGCGAGATCGCCGCCAAGCTCGACGCCGCGATCGGCACGATCCGTGAGGTGCTGGATGGCGCAGGCCTGGGTGAAGAGCAGCATGCTGCCGAGGAGGCGCCATGACGACGCCGTCTGCCGGTTCGGCCAACCATGTCAGCGTTACGATCAATGGCCGTCAGTACCGCATGGCCTGCGAGGTGGGCCAGGAGCCGCAGCTGCTGTCGCTAGCCGATCATCTCGAAGCTCGCATCCAGAGCTTGCGCGGCCGCTTCGGCGAAATCGGCGACGCACGCCTGACCGTGATGGCCGCGCTGATGATGGCCGACGAACTACTCGAGACGCAGAATCGGCTTGCGGCGTTGACTCAAGAGGTCGAAGCGCTGCGCGGCGATCGCGCCGCCAATATCGAGCGCACCGTATCGACCAATCGCGCCGTCGCTGCGGCGCTGAACTCCGCCGCCGAACGCATCGAACGCACCACGCAACTCCTCAACCGCACCATCGGCGGTGGGATTGCGATCGGGTAGTTGGTGCCGCGGATGCTTCCGTCACTGTAGCTCGTGCCCCAGCCTATCTTTCGTCATTCCGGGGCGCGCGTAAGCGCGAACCCGGAATCCATACTCCGTGACGTCGCGAATAAACACGGACGCCGCCTCGCAGCCAACTAACACAGGGGTGATGGGGTGGACGGCCCCCGACGGCATCGCATTGTGCC
>NZ_BADD01000414.1 GCF_000333455.1 Rhodopseudomonas sp. B29 | reverse complement strand
CTCCGCCGCTTGTCGACGCGCTTGACCGGCGCATGCAACGAGCGGCTGCGATCACCGGTGTCGTCGCCCATATGCGGAATCCGCCGCTCGAGATGCGCGATGACGCCGAAGAACACGCGTAGCGTCTCGGCATCGAGCCCGGCGGTCAGATTGTCGTGGCGGCGAAGGATCTCGTCGATGCTGCGATCGAGCATTTCGATGCCCGCCGCCGTCAAGCTGATCTCGCTGCGCTTGCGTCCGCTGCCGCTGACGGAGGTCAGTTCCACCAGCCCCTTGCCGATCAGCGATGCGGATTCGCGGCTCACCAGCGCCTTGTCGAGATTGGCCCGTGTCCAGACGTCATAGGCACTCGCCGGCCCATGCTCGCGCAGGAACGACAGGATGCGCCATTCGCCCAGCGAGACGCCGTAGGTCTTGAGGAAGAAGCCGTTCGAATTAGCTCGAAACTTCGCCACCAGGCTCGACAGCACGGTCGGAACATAGCGATCGAAATCGATCACCAGTTCGCCGTCCTCGGGCGCAGACTGCGCACCGGACGCCGACACGCGCGCGCGTTTGCCGGCCGGCCGCTCGCTCAACGCATCACCAGTCGTGCGCGAGTCAGCCGGATCAAGAACGCTCGCATTGTTGTCTCCCTGATCGTTTCCAGGCCGTGACCGGCTCACGCCGGCAGACAGACTTCCAACCGGTCGCCGCTGAGGCGGACCGGATAGGTCGCAAGGTCGATCTCGACCGGGCTGGTGAGGGCCTCGCCGTTGCGGATGTCGAAACGCCCCATATGCAGCGGACATTCGATCTCGCAGCCGTCCAGCATGCCGTCGGACAACAAGGCTTCGGCATGGGTACAGAGATTGCTGGTGGCGTAGAACTGGTCGCCGACGCGATACAGCGCGATCTGCCGACCCGCGATCTCGACGCCGAGCACCTCGCCGTCGCGCACGTCGCCGGCTGGCGCGGCGACATGCCAGTTTCCGTTATCCGCCATGAGATCCCCTCAGATGCTGTAGAAATCCAGCACCGTGGCGACATTGTCGTTCGCCAAGGTGATAATCTTGCGTGCGATCTTCCACTCCGCGCCGTGGCGCTTCAGCGTGTGCTGATAGCGGCCATGCCGTGAATGGCCCTTCGCGGTGCGCGGATCGTAGACGTAGACCGAGAAGACGGACTCGCAGCTAATCTCGTCCGGTGCGATGCTGCTCGCCTCGACGTTGGTGACCTGATGCACCGTGCGCGGCAGCGGCAGCGCGGTAATGGATTTGCGCGATTCGATGCGCGAGATGCGTTCTTCGAGGCCGCGCCGCGCGTCGTGATACAGCAGCGAGACCTGCGTGGCCGGATCCTCCGTTACGTCGTATTCGTCGAGCCACGCCGGCACCCAGAACACCGCGTCGTCCTGGTACATCGCGACCCACTGATCCCAGTCGCCGCGATCGAGCAGCCGCGCTTCGCGAAGCAGCGCCTCGGCGGCGACGCGCTGCGCGTCGATCATCTCCCCGCTCATGCCGTGGCCTGCTCGGCGGCGCGCTGCAGCAGGCGGCGCCATTCGCGATAACCGGGATGGAAGTTGGTTTCGCCGCCGAACGTCGTCGGGCCGAACGACCATTCGGTCGGCGACACGCCGAGCTCACGGGTGTGGAAGCTTTCGCCGGTGCCAACATCGCCCGCGCCGCGCAGATAGCCCTGGGTCGGACCAGCCGCGGCGGCGGCGTAGCCGGACTGGCTGAACTCGTACATCACGTTGTCGTCGGAGCTGGCCAGTCCCGAGGCGTTGAAGAAATCCTCGTAGTTGCGGATCCGCATGGTGCGTGCGGCAGCGCTTTCGCCGACCGGGGCCAGACAATGCGACACCATCTCGGTCTTGTCGGGCGCGATCGGCCGCCAGGTGCGAACCTGCGCCGACAGAATGTCGATCACCTGCAAATTCGGGAAGATCGTGAGGTTGCGCTGGCGCAGCATCCATTTGGCGCGCGTCGAGCCGACCCGCTGGCGCACCGTGTCGAGCCGGGCCGGATCCATCCCAAGCGGACGGCCGTAAAGCTGCGCACGCTTTGATCGACAGTTCACGGCGTGTCCGTAGTCGAAGCTGAAGCTGCCCTGGCCCTCCTGCTCGCCTTTCGGCTCGACGGTGGAACCTGCATCGGGGGCCGCCGTCGCATTGCGCTTGCGCAGAATGTCCACATAGGAGCTGTGGGTGGTGGCGAAGTGATAGTAATCGAGGCCGTTCTCGAACTGCAGTTTCCAGTTGCCGTCGAACGTGTAGGTGCTGGCGCCCGGCACGAACTCGACCTCGCCGCTGTCGCTCTGATCGACCACCAGGTCGAGAAACACCCGCACGTCGCCGAGGAATTCCTCGATCGGCGGCACGTCGGGCGACAGGCTGGCGAAGATAAAGCCGCGATACGAGCCGAGCCGAGCCACCGGCACCAGATCGTGGTTGGCGTTGGTGAATGAGGCCGGATACTGACCGCTGCCCTCCTCGGTGATCGAGACGTTGCGGCCGCTCGAGTCGTAGGCCCAGCCGTGATAACGGCAGACGTGAAATTTCTGGCGCCCTTGCTTGAAGGGACACACCACCGTGCCGCGATGCCGGCACGTATTGAGAAATGCCCCGATCTTGCCGTCGGCGCTGCGCATCAGCAGGATCGGCTGCCGTCCGATATGCGTGGTGACGAAATCATTGGGCCGCGCGATCTGCGACTCCAGGCCGATGAAATTCCACGTCGACTCGAAGACGTAGCGCAGCTCGGCTTCGAACACGCTCTGATCGGTGAAGATGCTGCGGTCGACCTGGAAGAACTGCTCGTCCGGCCTGTCGTCGACGAGTTTGGAAATGGCCGACAACCTTTCGGCTCGGCTCAGCGCTGCCGCGTTCACGACGTCCTCCCTGGCAACCACTTAGCGGGTCGAACCTCGACAACGTCGACTGCACGCCGACACGCCGGGTTTTGAGCTGTCCGACGTCGGCCATAGAAGCCGCCATCCGGCAGGTCTTAAGGTACCGCTATAGTTGTTGCGACAACCAAGGTCAAGTCGCGCAGCGAGGCCGGTCCCGGCTGCCGGTCGGCACATCGCAGGCGTGCAATGCGCCACGCGCTTGGTGGAAGGTGGACGATAGAATCGAAGTTGGAGAGTTTGGCTACGACACACGAGCCGGACTAATCATCCACCGCGGGCCCGCACCACCCTGGCAAATAGATCGCGTCCTTGCTCTTGGCCAGCGCCAGCGCCTTCTCGCTCGCCTTCTGGAAATCGGCGGCCACGACCTTGCGCGACAGCCTGCGGCGCAGAAAGTCGGCCCACAGGAATTCGCTGAACGGCGTCGTGTCCTTGGCGTAACCGCCGACACGGCGCAGTTCGCCGGCGAGGCTGCGATACGGATCGTCCTTCAGCTCGGCGATGGTCTTGGGCAGGTCGCGGTAGTGATGACGCTCGCCCCTGGAGTCGTAGGGATAGACCCAGCGGCGGCTGTCGAGCACCACCCAGAACGCCTCGGGGTCGACCATGCTGAGATCGGCGATCACCGTGACCAGCACGTGCTTGACTCCCTCCTCGTGCAGCGCTCGCGCCAGATGGTGGTGATCGACGACGTAGTGCTTGCCGTCAGGCCCGAGCACAACCGGAATCATGTGCTTGCCGAGGAGTTCGGCCCGCTTCTTCGGCTTGTGCTCGCGCCAGCGCAGCCGCTTCTCCTCGACCTCGCGCATACCCACGGTCATCTGAGTCGGCTTGAGCGACAGAATCGGGATCGGGTGCAGCAAAGGTTCGCGGGGATTGGCCATTCGTCGTGCTCCGGGTGCCGGTCATGCCAGCTAACAACAGCGCAGGATTATGGCATTCTGGCTCCCGCAGGCAACGCGCGCGCAGTAGGTACAATTCGCGATGCACAATCAGAGTCGATCGGCCTCGCGCCGCAACGTGCTGCGGTTAGGCAGCCACGAGATCGTCACCGAAGGGCTCGAACTGAGCTTCTGGGCCGATATGAGTCATCGCTGCATGACGGCGTCTTGGCCGGCGTTCGTTGCCGGCGCAGCGACGTTGTTTCTGATCTTCAACGCGCTGTTCGCAACGCTGTACTGGATCGGCGACAACCCGGTCGCCAATGTGCCGGGCGGGGCCTATGTCGATTACTTGTACTTCTCGATCGAGACGCTGTCGACCGCCGGCTACGGCGACATGCATCCGCAGACCCACTACGGGCACTTCATCGCCACCGTCGAGCTGTTTACGGGCATCTTCTCGATGTCGTTGATGACCGGTCTGATCTTCGCGCGCTTTTCGCGGCCGAAGGCGCGGCTGCTGTTCGCCGACCACCCGGTGATCTCGGTCCACGACGGCAAACCGACGCTCACCATTCGTTTCGCCAACGAGCGCAGCGACCTGATCACCGGCGCCACCGCGCGCCTATGGCTCATACGGACGGAATCGCGCTCCGAATCTCCAAATTTCCGCCGGTTCGTCGAGTTGCCGCTGATCAGCAACGAAAGCCCGGTGCTGGCGCTGAGCTGGACGCTGTTTCACAGCATCGACGAGACCAGTCCGCTCCACGGCATGACGCCCGAGGCGGTGCGGGCGCACACCGCCTTCATCGTGCTGATCGGCGGCTATGACGAAAATGCCGCTCAGGCGCTGCACGCCTCGAAATCCTACTCCGGCCGCGACGTCCATTTCGGCCATCGCTACGCCGACATCGTACGGGACGAAGGCCAAGGCCGCATCCGGATCGACTACGGCAAGTTCCATCAGACCGAGCCGGAATAAGCCGATCGTCTTCCGGTGTGTTGCGGAGTTTCCCAAATCGGGAAAGACGATCTAGGATCGATTGAGTAAAGGTTGATCGACGGCTGAAGGCCGGTAGCGATGAAAAACCAGAGAATTATTGTCGAAGACCACGAACACCGCGTTCTGCAGTTTCGGCCGCGCAATGCGCCGGCCGGCGCGGCTGACGCTGCCAGGCCGCAGCCCGGCGCGCCGACGCCGCCGACCCCGATCCGCCGCAAGCCCGTCGAAGACCTGCTGCTGCCTGCCGAATCGCCCGAGGACTTCCGCCACCGCATGCTGGCCAACGGCGCCGCGCTGCTGTTCACCGTGGCGCTGCTCGCGTTCGGATTCTGGCTGGCCACCTCGATCGCCGACATGCGCCGCGCGCAGGACTGCATCCTCAGCGGCCGGCACAATTGCGCGCCGGTCGCCGCATCGCAGGGCTGAATTCCCAGCTTCCGCTGTGTCCCGCGGGCCTCGCCGGCGCACACCCACTTTGGCCCGGCATTGAACTTGAGCGACCGCTCCGATATACGGGCATGCGCTTGTCACAAAGCCATGCGGCCACGCCTCGCGCGGCCGGCCATTTCCGACACAATATCAAAGGTTTGATAATGACTTCCACGTTCGATCGGGTGGCCACCATCATCGCGGAAACCTGCGATATCCCGCGCGACACCATCACCCCGGAAAGCCATGCGATTGACGATCTCGGGATCGACAGCCTGGATTTCCTCGACATCGCCTTCGCCATCGACAAGGCGTTCGGTATCAAACTGCCGCTCGAAAAGTGGACCCAAGAGGTCAACGACGGCAAGGCGACCACCGAGCAGTACTTCGTCCTCAGCAACCTCGCCGCACGTATCGACGAACTGGTTGCCGCCAAGGGCGCGTAGCCCGCAGCGATGAACCTCGAATATTTCCATCTGATCGATCGCATCGTCGAGCTTCGCCGCGACGAACGCGCCATCACCGTCGAAGCGCGCGTGCCGCAGACCAGCACGATCTTCGAGGGTCACTTCCCCGGCTATCCGCTGATGCCGGGCGTGCTGCTGATCGAAACGATGGCGCAGACCTCGGGCTGGCTGCAGATTGCGCTGATGGATTTTCAGCGGATGCCGTTTCTGGCGGCCGTCAAGGAAGCCAAGATGCGCAGCTTCGTCACGCCCGGCGAGACGCTGACTGTGGACGCGGCCGTGATCCATGAAGGGTCCGGCTACACCATGACCGAGGCGAAGATCAAAACCGGCGGCAAGCTCGCATGCAACGCGACGCTGACGTTCCGCCACGTCCCCTTCCCGCAGCCCGAGCTGCGCGCGCATATGCAACGCGTCGCCGCAGAGATCGGATTTCCGGAGCAGATGATCCATGGCTGATACTAACGCCAAGCCGGTGGAAGCCTGGATCACCGGCATCGGGCTCGCGACCTCGCTGGCCGAAGGCCTCGACGAACATTGGGACGCGCTGCAGCAGCGCCGCGTCAACGTCGATACCACGACGTTCGCGCCCTACGTGGTGCACCCGCTGGCGCCGCTGTCGTTCGACAAGCAGATCCCCAAGAAGGGCGATCAGCGTCAGATGGAAGCCTGGCAGCGCATCGGCACCTACGCGGCCGGGCTGGCGCTGGATTCCGCCGGCCTTAAAGGCAACACCGACATCCTCAAGCGGATGGACATGATCGTCGCCGCCGGCGGCGGCGAACGCGACCTCAGCGTCGACGCAGCGGTGCTCAACGCGCCGCCCGAAGCGCTCAATGAGCGGCTGATGAACGATCTGCGCCCGACGCTGTTTCTGGCGCAGCTCTCCAATCTGCTCGCCGGCAACATCGCCATCGTTCACGGCGTCACCGGCTCGTCGCGCACTTTCATGGGCGAAGAGGAAGCCGGCGTCGACGCGCTGCGCATCGCGCTGGCGCGCATCGCCGGCGGCACCAGCGACATCGCACTGGTCGGCGCCGCGCAGAACGGCGAGCGCAAAGACCTGCTGATGCTCTACGAGTTCGGCGACTTCAATCTGAAAGACGACTACGCGCCGGTGTTCGCACGCGGCCCCAAAGGCGGGTTTGCGCTCGGCAGCGGCAGCGCCTTCCTGGTGATCGAATCCAAGGCGCACGCCGAGGCGCGCGGTGCCAAGCCGCTGGCGCGGCTGACCAGCGTGGTCGCCGACATGTCGCGCCGCCGCAGCGCCGGCGACGTCACGGCTTCGCTGGAGAAGCTGTGGACCAAGCTCGGCCCGCTGCACGACGGCAGCGCTATCATCACCGGCGCCACCGGCGCCGAGCCGGTCACGGCGGAGGAAGCCGCTTTCCTGCGTGCCCACGCCGATCATCCGGTGCGCGCCACCGCGACCGCGTTCGGCCATGTGATGGAAGCGCAGTTTCCGCTCGGAGTGGCGCTGGCTGCGCTGTCGCTGTCGCGGCGCGCGCTGTTCGCCGCCAACGATCCGAGCGGGCTCGAGATTGAAACAACCAAAGCCCCCGACCAGATAGTCGTGATCGGCGCCGGCCACTGGCGCGGCGAAGGCATGGCGCTGGTCGAAGCCGTGGCCTAAGGAATCGAGGGGGACGCGATGAGTGTCACGCGCGACAAAATGGGCCGGCCGATCGTCGTGGTCACCGGCATGGGCGTCGTTACTTCGCTCGGCGCCGGCAAGACCGACAATTGGACCAAGCTGACGGCAGGCGAATCCGGCATTCGCACCATCACCCGGTTTCCGATCGACGGGCTGAAGACGACGATGGCCGGCACCGTGGACTTCGTCCCGGTCGAGCCGTTCTCCTCCACCGTGCTCGGCGAAAAGCTCGCCGATCTCGCCACCGAAGAAGCCATCGCGCAGGCCGGCATCGGCGCCAAGGGTGACTTCCCCGGCCCGCTGTTCCTCGCCGTCGCGCCGGTCGAGCTCGAATGGCTGCCGCGCCAGGAGCTGGCGCGCGCCACCGGAGCCAACACCGCGATCGATTACGACGCGCTACTGCGCGTCTCTGGCGGCGGGCAATTCACCCAATATCATCGCCGCTTCCTGTTCGGCTCGGTCGCCGATCACCTCGCCGAAACCTTCGGCACCAAGGGCTCCCCGATCTCGCTGTCGACCGCCTGCGCCTCGGGCGCCAGTGCCATCCAGCTCGGCGTCGAGGCGATCCGACGCGGCGAGTCCGATGCGGCGCTGTGCGTCGCGACCGACGGCTCGGTCAATGCCGAAGCGCTGATCCGCTTCTCGCTGCTTTCGGCGCTGTCGACGCAGAACGATGCGCCGCAGACCGCGTCCAAGCCGTTCGCCAAGAACCGCGACGGTTTCGTCATGGCCGAAGGCGCTGGCGCGCTGGTGCTGGAGAGCTTTGAGGCAGCCACGGCGCGCGGCGCCAAGATCCTCGGCGTCATCGCCGGCTGCGGCGAACTCGCCGACAACTTTCATCGCACCCGCTCGAGCCCGGATGGCAAGCCGATCATCGGCTGCATCAACAAGACGCTCGACGACGCCGGCATCAGCGTCGAGCAGATCGACTACATCAACGCCCACGGCACCGGCACGCCCGAGAACGACAAGATGGAGTATCTCGGCATCTCAAGCGTGTTCGGCGAACGCGCCGCCAAGGTCCCGGTGTCGTCAAACAAGTCGATGGTCGGCCACACGCTGTCGGCCGCCGGCGCCGTCGAGGCGATCTTCTCGCTGCTGACGCTCGAACACCAGCGCATCCCGCCGACCATCAACTACGAGATAGCGGACCCATCGATTCCGCTCGACGTCGTGCCCAACACCGCGCGCGATGCGAAAGTCACCACGGTGATGTCGAACTCGTTCGGCTTCGGCGGCCAGAACGCTTCGCTGATCCTGACCCGCGAACCGGTGTAGGCACAGGTTTTCATGCGCGCCCTAACCCTCGTTTCCGATCGCGATCTGCAGGTCGCCGATCTGCCGCCGCCGCCGCCTCCCGCGGCCGGCGAAGTGCAGATCCGCGTCGCGGCGGTGGCGCTGAACCACATCGACGTCTGGGGCTATCGCGGTATGGCGTTCGTCAAGCGCAAGCTGCCGATCGTCGTCGGCGCCGAAGCGTCGGGCGAGATCGCGGCGGTCGGTGACGGCGTCACGCGCTTCAAGCCGGGCCAGAAGGTCGTGATGTACGGCGCGCTCACCTGCGGCCACTGCAAGGCCTGTCAGGAGGGCCGCGATAACCTCTGCGAGAACGTCGGCGGCCTGCTCGGCTTCCATGTCGACGGCTTCGCGCGCGAACTGCTCAACATGCCGGAGCGGCTGGTGATCCCGGTGCCGGACGCGGTGAGTCTGCGCGACGCCGCCTGCGCGCCGATCGCGTTCTCGACCGTCCAGCACATGCTGTTCGACAATGCCAAGCTGCAGCCCGGCGAAACCGTGCTGGTGCACGCCGGCGGCTCGGGCATCGGTTCGGTGGCGATCCTGATGGCGAAGGCGATCGGCTGCACGGTGATCACCACCGTCGGCGACGATTCCAAGATCGAGGGCGTCAAGAAGCTCGGCGCCGATCACGTGATCAACTATCGCAAGGATCGTTTCGAGCACG
>NZ_BADD01000415.1 GCF_000333455.1 Rhodopseudomonas sp. B29 | reverse complement strand
CGACCGATGCCTGCCCGCCGAGTACCGGCGTTGCGAAGGTGTAGGTCGGCGCGAACAAAAACATGTCACCAGTCGCATTCAGGTCGGCGGACAGATTGACGTTCACGTTCGGTGAAAACCGTCCGATCTGAACTTCCTTGGACGCCGCGACTGCTCCGCCAGCGCTGACCGAAGTGTGGTAGTAGACTTCGGCGGCAGACCAACCCGGCGCGGTCGGCACGGCCGCCATGGACCCGAAGGTGCCGGGCACCCACATGCTGACCCCGGTCTCGTCAGCCAGCGCCGCAGTCGCTCCAAGCGACACCACAGAACCTATCAGCACCGCGCGGAGCGCTGCGCCATGAATGGCCTTCTGCATCCCGATATCCCCCTGCCTTAGTACATTCGCGTCAGAGATCGACGCGCTCGATGTTCCAGTCGATCGTCGGAATGTTGGGCATCTCCCGACCATCGTCGACACCGATTTCGGCCTTGATCACGCGCTCGAGCTTGTCGCTCATCGTCGAGATCAGCTCGGCGTTTTTAGTCTTGTCTACCGCCAGATTGTTCATCTCTTCCGGATCGTTCTGCAGATCGAACAACTCGACGTCATTGTGCTTGTAGAGATCGGTCAGGTTGGTCGGCCGGTTTCGCTCGACCGGCGAGAAGTAGCGCGTGAACTTGTAGCGACCGTCGTACGTCGAACGCAGACTGCCGCGCTTCTTCATGTCCGGCTTGAAGCCATTCTTGAGCAGGGCGACGGCGGGATTCTTGCCGGCCGCCTTGGCTTCGGCGATCGTCTTCCACAACGTAGCGTCGTTGGCGCCGAGCCCGCTGTAAGTAAACAGGACTGCCTCGCGCACAGCGTGCACATCCGACGCGGACGGACTCGCCAACACCTTGGAGAAATCCTTGCCGGGGAGCTGACGCCCTGCAATGTCGCCCATCTTGTCGGGAGATACTCCGGCGATCGACAGCAGTGTCGGAGCGACGTCGATGTGTCCGGTAAGCGCGTGACAGTCCTGGCCGCCGCGAACGTCCGGGTGCACGATGTAGAACGGCAGGTGAACCGTCTCTTCGTAGGCGAACGGGCCCTTGCCGTGCAGCCCATGGGCGCCTGCGGCTTCACCGTGGTCGGACGTGAAACAGATCACCGTGTTGTCCGTCAATCCCAGGGCGTCGAGCTCCTGCAGGATGCGATCCACCTGGCCGTCGACCGAGCGGATGCTATTCACGTAGAAATCGTGGAACCTCCGCCAACGCTCCTCCTCTGAAGGAATGTGACCGAGGACGTAGTCCCAAATCTGCAAAAATTCGCCGTGCGCCCTCGGCCGGCCTGGGTGCGTCGAAAGCCTCTTTGTAGCTCTTGGGCACCGAGACATCCCAGGTCGCCTTGAACATCTCGTGTTCAGGTGCGCGGGCTGCATGCTTCATCAGAGTGCCGGTGTCCTGGACTTTTTCGCCGGGCCGGTCGGTGTTGAAGTACATGATGTCGTGCGGATTGACGAGACTGACGAACAGAGCCCACGGCTTTTCATCGTCCGTGAGCGGCCGTCCGTTGCGACGCAGCCAAGTCACCGCGCTGCTGGCGATCAGCGGATCGAACTGGTAGCCGCCGAGCGTGTGTCCGATAATATCGCCCGGTGAGAAATAATCGGAGAAGCCGTATTCGTCCATCTCCTTGGTAAACAGATGATCCGACTCCTGGCTGTCGAATTTGCGATTGAGGTGCCACTTGCCTTTGTAGGCGGTGTAGTAACCCGCCTTGCGCAGCATGTGCCCGACCGTCGGAATCTTGGTCGAAAGGTTTTTCACCCAAGGTACGTCGCAATTCTCGAACATACGATTGTCGGCGGTCTGTAGGCCCGTCATGAGCACCGACCGTGACGACGTGCACATCACCGCCGGACAATAATGATTCTGCAAGTTCGTCCCGGTGCGCATCAGGCGCTCGTGCGCCGGCAACGACAGTCCCTTCGGCCACTTGGATTCGTATCGTTCTTGATCGGTGAAGATGAAGACAATGTTGGGCCGGCCATTACGGCGTTTGCGCGGAAGGGCGCCGCCGACCGGCTGCGCCTGTGCATTCGCGTTTCCCGGTGCGAACACTGTCGAAGCCGTCCCGGCTGCGACGGCTCCGACCGCGAGGCTGAGAAAGTCGCGGCGAGATCCGGTGGCGGTCTGGTTGTTACGGTCAGTCATCGGCGTTCTCCCAGGTAATTTGAGGACGTGACGTTGCATCTTTGGGATCACGTTCGACCCCTCGTTTCCTTGATGGCGATTTCAGAGCGGAAAGTAGTCAAGCGCCCTCGTCGACGATTCAACCGAGAGCGGCAACCGATCACTTCGGCAGCTTGCAGTAATCCCAATAGCCACGACTTTGGCCCGCGTCGGCCCAATACCAACAAAGGCTCGGCGACGGCGCCGGTGGGATCGTGCTCGCGACAATCAACGTGCCGAGCGCGACGCCGGCGACAACCGTTCCGTAGTAAGGCCGGCGAACCCATGGACGAACCGGTCTCACGACGACCACACCGCGGTGCACGTGATGATGATGGTGCACGCCATGGTGGGGATGATGGTGGCGCCCGACGGGCCTCGCTTCGGTGGCAGAGATAGCTGCCGCCGTCGACATGGCCAGCACAAGTAAGCCGACAGTCACTGATTTGAGCATGGTGTGTTCCCGTGAAGGTGTGGACGGCAAGACGCCCCGTGGCGCTGCGATGGCCTACGAATAGAGTGACGGCTTGCTATCGCTACTCAATAACTGCAACGCGACTCCATCGACGACGTCGATCTCACGGAGCCTCCGGGCAGAGTGCATCGGTGAGCAAAGCCATTGAACAGCCGGCGTGGTATCGCCGGTCCGGAAACAGCGAACGGCACCTGGGCCGAGACGGAGCAAGGCGCTCAACCAGGCGGCCTGGCGGTACCAAGTTCGGGAATGAACGATAGCAAACCGCTCGACGAAGGTGACGCTGTCGAGCCACGACGTGGCTTCAGCGGGACTTAGCGGATGGAAATCCCAAAACTCCAAATCGGACCAATCGAGCAGAACGCGGGACAGTGGCCTGAGGGCGTGCTCCCTGACCAACAAGGCCGCGACATCGAAAAAGAGCGGCATCGCTAAGCGACCCGCCATATGCACCGAGAGACAATCATCCGCCATTCGCCCCACGCCGACTACCTTTCCCTGGCGCTCAGTCGCGACTAGGCAACGACCATCGACTGGGCGTCCGGTCCGACCAACGCAAGGCGACTAAGGATTTGCCGACGACGACGATGCCGCCGGGCAAAGTCCTCGATCCGGCCGATCCAACGGTGTCGATGCCGACTCGATGATGCTCCAAGCTCGGTCGCAGTGTCGCACCGCAACGAGCCCCGACTACTCAATTCCTGCAATTCGGTCGCGACGTTGCAGCGGCGTTCCGTTCTGATCGCTTGCAGCTTCTGAGTAGCGGCAACGAAGGATCCGATTACTCCTCGCCGAGCACTAATCCAAACCGATCATCTATGTGAGAATTGTCGCCCGAGAGGAGACCCAATGACCAACACTTCGATCGCCGCAGCGCTGATTTGTCTCGCAACCGGAACCGCCGCCTTTGCACAAACACCGCTGACCGCTTACGCAGACTCCAAAGGTTATATTCACGTCAAGGAATTGACCGCGCCCAGCTAGCGGGGACTTACCAGGAAGACGCGGACTTCCTCGGCGTGTGGTACAGCGGCTGGTACAACGGGCTCGGGAAATACAACACGATCAAAATTGACCGCGTCAAAGAGGGCATTCACCAAGTCATCGTATACTGCAAGGCGAACCGGCAGAAGAAAGTTATCCAAGCGATCGACACAGTCCTGAAAGCGATGAACTGACGGCTCAACAAACGCCCGATTGATCCCGTTTGTGAAACTTGGAAAGCGATCCTGCCAAGATCGAGGCGGGATCGCTTGATCCCCACCTGTTATCACGCTACAACTTGCGACAAGTAATCATTCCACGGCGCCGGAATGCAGCGGTAGTGGGCGGGAGTGAATGTACCCGGACAGCGTAAAGGCAACTTTCTCTCCGCTTCGCGGGTTTGAACACGTCCGAACGAGCAACGTTGCGGAGCTCGAAGATCAGGTCCGACGCCACTATAGGGACGTTACATTCGGAATGGCGGCGTCGGCCGATAAGCTCGACGCCCTCGCGTGCCGTTGCGAAATACGCGACGTGACTCTGACCTATGGCCGCCACGGCGCAAAGATCGAGATCGGAATTCCGGAGCTCGATGTCTACTCCCTGCTGTTCGGTTGGAAAGGGCACGCGCACGCGAGCCGCTCCCGCTCCGAGATCGCCATCACTCCACACTCTGCATTTGTCGCATCGGCGGGTGAGCCTGTTCGGTTGAGATACGAGAGCAACTTCGAACAATTGATTCTCAGCGTGCGCCCCTCCGCTCTGGTGAGCAAACTCGAGGCGATGCTCGACGATTCCCCGACGCACCGCCTGACATTTTCTCCGGCGGCAGACTTCCGTCGGCCGGCTGTCGAAAATCTGCGACGCCAGTTCGTGTTTCTGCTCCACGAGATCGACTCGAGCGAATCCGCGTTTCATCCGGTCGCGTTGGCGGAATTCGAGCAGACCCTCCTCGTGTCGTTTCTGCTGGCGAACGACAACAACTACAGCGTGAAGCTGAACAGGCGTGCACCGGCGGCGGCGCCTTGGCAGGTTCGTCGTATCGAGAGCTACATCGAGGCGAATTGGGATCAGCCCATGACGATCGAGTCGCTTGCCCTCGTGGCGGGGGTAAGTGCCCGCGCCGTGTTTCACGCCTTCAGGAAGAGCCGCGGCTACTCGCCAATGGACTTCGCCAAGCGGGTCCGGCTCGGGAAGGCACGTGACATGCTGCTCCGCCCGCAGCAATCGACCAGTGTCACCTCGGTTGCGTTGACTTGCGGCTTCAACAACCTCGGCCACTTCGCCATTTACTATCAAAAGGCGTTCGGCGAACCGCCATCGACGACGCTGCGCGGTGCCCGGGCATAAGCTGCGGCCCAGCGTCGCTTCAGCGCCCCAGCGGAGACGAAACTTCGACGAGGCTGCCGCCGAGGCTAGCGGCGCGACGTACCGAGCGTCTCTCCCATCCAGTTCGCGGCGTCGCGATGCACTGGCGGCTCAGTCTCGCCCGTCGCGGGAATAGCTTCGATCACTCCCGTCGATCAATACTCTCGTAGCGCGGTCGCTTGCGGAGCGATGATGCGATGATTACAAGCCGTTGTCGTAGTGCGGCGATACGCTGACTCGAGCGCGTCCAGCCGCGGTGACGCCTGCCGAAGTCCACGCCGACACGATGACCATGAGTGAGACTGCCGCCGACCCCAGCGTGATCAAGCAAACGTTGGCGGACTTGCGCGCTGCGACAGCCGCCGTCTGCGACGTTACCCCGCTGGGCCCTCCCGAGGATTTTCTGGTCGTTTCGAAAGCCAAGCTGGCCGGCGGCTGGCTGCTGCTTGAATCCGTCGGTCCGCCGGTCCGTTATGATCGAACCGCCGCGCATGTGGCACGGGGCGGCCTTGATCACTATCAGATCACGCTATGTCTTGATGGGTGGATGCGCTTTGTCGTCGGGCGCCGTGACATCACTCTGCACCCGGGTGACATCTGCCTGAACGATATGGCGCAGCCGAACTTTGCCGAACTCGGCGGCAGCGACGAAAAGCCCTCGCGGGTGATGACCCTGGTGGTGCCGCGTCAGATGCTCGCCCCGCGGCTGGCGCATCCGGATTCGGTGAGCGGCATGATGCTGGCGGCCGACGATCGAAGAGCCCGCCTGCTGTCAGATCAGTTCAACGAGCTGTGGCAACAGCCGGACAGCGACGGCAGCGCCGGCGACACCAAGACTGTCGTCGAAGTCATGTGTGACCTTGTCGCCGAAGCGGCAGGTCGCTCGGCGCACGCGCACGGAGCCAATGGACGCGCCGAGCGCAGGTTGCTGCTCGCAGCCATCAAACAGCACATCGATGACCATCTCGAAAGCGACGCGGTCAGCACGGAAGATATCATCCGCCGGTTCGGCGTCTCGCGGGCGAGCCTTTATCGGCTGTTCGGGCCCGACGGCGGCGTTGCCCATTATGTCCAGGATCAAAGGCTCAACCGCGCCCTGCGTCTGCTGATCGCACCGCAAGCGCGCGGCGCGCGGCTGATCAATCTCGCCCTCGACCTTCAGTTCAGCGGCGATTCGAGCTTCGTCCGCGCCTTCCGCCGTCAATTCGGTATGACACCGGGCGAATTCCGAGAACTATCCGAAGCCTGGCTTCGCAAACCCGCCGTCGACGTCGGACCAGGCGAGATGCTCAATCAGCTGGGTGAGTGGAACTAACAACTTCACCACGCCTGCTGCCGAGCTTGCGCAGCGGAGGACGATGCGGACTTGATCATCCAACAGAAGGCGTGGTGCGGGCGGCCGGGGTCGAACCGGCACAGACCTCTCGGTCCGAGGGATTTTAAGTCCCTTGCGTCTACCAATTTCGCCACGCCCGCATCGGTGCGCCTGTGGTGTGTTGCGTGGCAAGCGTTGAGGAGCGAGCGGAGCACCGCGCGGTCCTGGAATGCTGATGCGGCGGTGCATCACACCTGAAGGCTGCCCCGACGTGCGCCGTGCGTCATGCACGATTTCGCGCCAGAGCGCCGCATTCATAATCGAGGGCGGCCCGTAACGCAAAGCGGGGTTGCGGCGGCCGGGTGGCTGCGCCAGTCGCGCACTTTGACGTCCCCCCCGACTTTCGAGTGAGATGCCCGCGGTGCCTGCATGCTCCGGGTTCGGCGGCTGGCGCGCGGCCTTTGCTTCTGAAAGCCGGCTGCCCGCTCCACTGGATCTTGCCCGGTCCTTGCATGCAAGGCGCCGACGTCCGTCCCGCCGCAACCTGCCATCGCAAGGGTAATTCACCACATGCCGACCATCGACCGCATCGACGCTTTCGCCGACGAGCTGACCGCGATCCGCCGCGATCTGCACATGCATCCGGAGATCGGCTTCGAGGAAGTCCGCACCTCCAACATCGTTGCCGAGAAGCTCGACGCCTGGGGCATCGAGGTGTTTCGCGGGCTCGGCGGCACCGGCGTCGTCGGCGTGCTGAAGGGCAAGGGCGACAGTGGACGCCGCATCGGGCTGCGTGCCGACATGGACGCGCTGCCGATGGAGGAGCACACCAATCTCGGCTGGCGCTCGACGATCCCTGGCCGCTTCCACGGCTGCGGGCATGACGGCCACACCACCATGCTGCTCGGCACCGCGCGCTATCTTGCCGAGACCCGCAATTTCGACGGCACCGTCCACTTCATCTTCCAGCCGGCCGAAGAAGGCCTCGGCGGCGCCCGCGCGATGCTGAAAGACGGGCTGTTCCAGAAGTTCCCGTGCGACGAGCTCTACGGGCTGCACAACGCGCCCGACCTCGCGCATGGCGAGATCGCCGTGCTGCCCGGCCCGGCGATGGCCGGCGCCGACTTCTTCGACATCACCATCTCCGGCTACGGCGCCCATGGCGCGATGCCCGAGCGTTCCAAGGACCCGGTGGTGATCGCGATGACGCTCGGCCAGGCGCTGCAGACCATCGTCAGCCGCAACGTCGATCCGCTGCATTCGGCGGTGCTGTCGATCACCCAGATCCACGCCGGCTCGGCCTATAACGTCATTCCCGGCGAAGCGCGACTCGCCGGCACCGTGCGTTGCTTCTCCGACGACATCCGCAAGCTGGTGCGCGATCGCATGCGCGCGCTCGCGGCCGGCATCGCCGCGGCGTTCGACGTCGAAATCCACGTCGATATCCGCGACATCTTCAGCGTGCTGGTGAACCAACAGGAGCAGAGCGACGTCGTCGCCGAGGTGGCGCGCGGCGTGGTCGGCGACGCCAACGTCAAGCTGCGCGAGCAGCCGAAGATGGGCAGCGAGGACTTCGCCGACATGCTGCAGGCGATCCCAGGCGCGTATTTCTGGGTCGGCCACGACGGCGACGTGCCGGTGCACAATCCCGGCTACGTGCTCGACGACAAGATCCTCCCGATCGGCGCCAGCATGTTCGCACGGATCGTCGAAACGCGCCTGCCGGTGGCCGCCCATGTCTGACGGCATCAGCAGCAAGCCCACCGCGCTCAATGACCTCTCGGCCACCGAACTGCTTGCCGGCTACTATGGCAAACAGTTCTCGCCGAGCGAGGTGATGGACGAGGTGATCGCCCAGGCTGAGCGCTGGGAGCCGCATCTCAACGCGCTGTATGCGTTCGATCCGGACGGCGCCCGCCGCGCCGCGCGGGCATCGACCGAGCGCTGGCACAAGGGCGAGCAGCAGGGGCTGCTCGACGGCGTGCCGGTTACCATCAAGGAGAATGTGGCGACCAAGGGCACGCCGGTGCCGCTCGGCGTGCCGATCACGCCACTGGTGCCGGCCGCGGTTGATGCCCCGCCCTCGGCGCGGCTGCGCGAGGCCGGTGGCATCATCTGGACCAAGACCACGATGCCGGACTTCGGCATGCTGTCGTCGGGCCTGTCGAGCTTCCACGGCGTTACCCGCAATCCGTGGGACGTGTCGCAGAATACCGGAGGCTCGTCCGCTGGTGCGGGCGCGGCGGGCGCGGCCGGCTACGGACCGCTGCATCTCGGCACGGATATCGGCGGCTCGGTGCGGCTGCCGGCGAACTGGTGCGGCATCTTCGCACTGAAGCCGTCACTCGGTCGCGTGCCGATCGACCCGCCCTATGTCGGCCGCTGCGCCGGTCCGATGACCCGCACCGTGGACGACGCGGCGTTGATGATGAGCGTGCTGTCGCAGCCCGATCCGCGCGACGGCATGAGCCTGCCGCCGCAGGACATCGCCTGGAGCGAACTCGATATCGACCTGCGCGGCAAGACTGTCGGCCTGCTCACCGACCTCGGCTTCGGCATGGCGCTGGAGGACGACGTCCGCCGCGTCGTGACCGACGCCGCGCGGCTGCTAGAACAACAGCAAGGCGCGATCGTCAAGGAGGTGCAGCTCGGCTTCACCCGCGAGATGATGGACGGGCTCGACGCGTTCTGGCGCGCGCGGATGTGGGACGACGTCAGCAAGCTCAGCGACGCGCAGCGCGCCCAGGTGCTGCCCTACATCGTGCGCTGGGCCGAGGGCGGCGCGAATCTGTCGGGCGTCGAAGTCGTCCGCGGCTTCAACCAGACGATGGCGGTGCGCGCGATGGGCGCGAAGCTGTTCGCCAACATCGACTACCTGATTTCGCCGGTAGCGCCGGTGGTGAGCTTCGCCGCCGATATCGCCTCGCCGCTCGACGATCCGGAGATTCCGTTCGATCACATCCTCTATACCGTTCCGTGGAATATGGCAGAGAATCCCGCTGCCTCGATCAACGGTGGCTATAGTTCGAAAGGTTTTCCGATCGGCGTGCAGATCGTCGGCAGTCGCTACGACGACCTCGGCGTGCTGCGCGTGGCAAAAGCCTTCGAAGGCCTGCGCGGCGCGCAGAAGCCGTGGCCACAGGTGCCGCGCTGAGTCCTCGCGCTTGACCAACACGTCATGCACACCCTAACGGTTGTCATTCCGGCGCACGCGCAAGCGCGAACCCGGAATCCATAACCACGGCAAGGGGATATGGATTCCGGGATGCGCACAGATGCGCGCATCCCGGAATGACGCGCCGAGAGGCAATAAGAACAACAACGGGCGAAGGAAACACCCATGTCATACGAGACCATCAAATACGAGGTCGCCGAGCAGATCCTCACCATCACGCTGAACCGGCCCGACAAGCTCAACGCCTTCAATCCGACGATGCAGCGCGAGCTGATCGCGGCGTTCGATGCTGCCGACGCGGACGACAACGTGCGCGCCATCATCGTCACCGGCGCGGGCCGCGCATTCTGCGCCGGAGCCGATTTGTCGTCGGGCGCCGATACGTTCGATCGTGATGCCAAGCGCGGGCCGGTGCGGCGGAATGCCGACGGCTCGGTCGATTACTCCGATCCGCAGGTGCGCGACGGCGGCGGCCAGGTGACGCTGCGCATCTTCAAATGCCTCAAGCCGGTGATCGCGGCCGTCAACGGTCCGGCGGTCGGCATCGGCGCCACCATGCAGCTAGCCATGGATATTCGCATCGCCTCCGAGACGGCGCGGTTCGGCTTCGTGTTCTCGCAGCGCGGCATCGTCATGGAAGCGGCGTCGAGCTGGTTCCTGCCGCGCATCGTCGGCATCAGCCAAGCGCTGGAATGGTGCTACACCGGCCGGGTATTTCCGGCCCAGGAGGCTCTGGACGGGCGGCTGGTCAGCCGCGTCGTGCCGGGCGATCAGTTGCTCGAAACCGCTCGTGCGCTCGCCAAGGAGATCGCCGCCAAGACGGCCCCGGTGTCGGTGGCGCTGATGCGGCAGATGATGTGGCGGATGCTCGGCGCCGACGATCCGATGGAAGCTCATAAGATCGACAGCCGCGGCATCTATGAGCGCGGCCGCTCCGCCGACGTCAAGGAAGGCGTCACCTCGTTCCTGAAGAAGCGGCCGGCGCGGTTTACCGACAAGGTCTCGACCGACATGCCCCCCTATTTCCCCTGGTGGGACGAGCGCGACTACGCGTGAGCACGCGCTGACTGGCCAGATCGGCGGCATGGTCAACACGCCGTTAACGCCAGAGCCGCCGACATCTACTGATAATTCTCGCCTGATAAGCGAGCGTGCCGCAAACATCCGCCCGCTACGACGGATTGCCGAGACTGCCATCGCGGCAACTTAACAATTTGTCCAACAAGCGGTGGTCATAGTCCCGCTTCGAAATTCTACGGGTGCGGGCATAGGATATGTCAGAGGCAGTTGTACCTTCGTCGTTCGGCAAGGTCGTTTCGGTGCGCGGCTCGTGCGCGCGCGTCGGCCTGCTGCCGTCGAGCCGTCTGACACCGCAGGCGGTGCGGGCCACCGTCGGCCGCTTCGTCTCGATCCGCAGTGCGACCTCGACGATCATCGCGATGCTCACCGAAGCGTCGAGCGAGAACATGTCGCCCAACGAGAATTACATCGCCGTCGCGTCGGTAGATCTGCTCGGCGAAATCCTGCCCGGCCCGACCCGCGCCAAGTTCCAGCGCGGCGTCACTAACTATCCGACCATCGGCGACATCGTCGAACTGATTTCGAGCGAAGATCTGCGGATCGTCTACGCGCCGAGCGGCTCCGACCAGATCAATGTCGGCACGCTGCAACAGGATCCTTCGGTGACCGCCTATGTCGACGTCGAGGAAATGCTGTCCAAGCATTTTGCCGTGCTCGGCTCGACTGGTGTCGGCAAGTCGACCGGCGTGTCCCTGCTGCTCAACGAGATACTGAAGTCGCGGCCTTCGCTCCGCATCTTCCTGCTCGACGTGCACAACGAATACGGCCGATGCTTCGGCGACAAGGCGCTGGTGCTCAATCCGCGCAATCTGAAGCTGCCGTTCTGGCTGTTCAACTTCGAAGAGATCGTCGACGTGCTGTTCGCCGGGCGGCCCGGCGTGCCCGAGGAACTCGATGTCCTCGCCGAAGTGATCCCGATCGCCAAGGGGCTATACGTCCAATACACCAGCGCCGACCGCATCGGGCTGAAGCGCGTCGATCCGAAATCGATCGGCTACACCGCCGACACCCCGGTGCCTTATCGCCTGGTCGATCTGATTTCGCTGATCGACGAGCGCATGGGCAAGCTGGAGAACCGCTCGTCGCGCATCATTTATCACAAGCTGATTTCGCGCATCGAAGCCGTGCGCAACGATCCGCGCTACGCCTTCATGTTCGACAACGCCAATGTCGGCGGCGACACCATGGCCGAGGTGATCAGCCATCTGTTCCGGCTGCCGGCGGGCGGCAAGCCGATGACCATCATGCAGCTCGCCGGCTTTCCGGCCGAAGTCGTCGACTCGGTGGTATCGGTACTGTGCCGGATGGCCTTCGACTTCGGGCTGTGGAGCGACGGCGTGTCGCCACTGCTGTTCGTCTGCGAGGAAGCGCACCGCTATGCGAGCGCCGACCGCACCATCGGCTTCGGTCCGACCCGCAAGGCAGTCTCGCGCATCGCCAAGGAAGGTCGCAAATACGGCGTGTATCTTGGTCTCGTGACGCAGCGCCCGGCCGAACTCGACGCCACTATCCTTTCGCAGTGCAACACGCTATTCGCGATGCGTCTGGCCAACGATCGCGACCAGTCGCTGCTGCGTTCCGCGGTGTCGGACGCCGCGGCCAATCTGTTGTCCTTCGTGCCTTCGCTCGGCACCCGTGAGGTGTTGGCATTCGGAGAAGGCGTGGCGTTGCCGACCAGGCTGCGGTTCAAGGAAGTACCGCCGCACCAATTGCCGCGCTCGGATGCGGCGATCTCCACCGTGCCGTCGGCCTCCGCCGGCAACGACATGCACTTCGTCAGCGCTGTGCTGGAACGCTGGCGCGGCGCGACCTCGCACCGCGAAGTGCCCAACGATCCCGGCAACATCGAACGCCCGCTCGCCCGCACCGTCGATGCGCCGATGCTGCAGCCCTCGCTCGGTCTCGACCCCGACCGCTTCTCGCTGCTGAAGAAGCCGCTGCGCTGAGACGCAGCCTATCCGTCGTCATTGCAAGGAGGCGTAGCCGACGAAGCAATCCAGCTCTGTGCACTGCACTGGATTGCTTCGCTTCGCTCGCAATGACGGTGTTGATGCTTCTCGCGATTGACGAGGCCTGCCGAGCCTCTAAGGTTCGCGCGTCCTTTCGCGCCAGCCCTAGCGGATCAGCCTCATGACCTCGCCTGCCGTCTCCCGCTTCCCCGTTCCGTCGCTCGATCAGATGCCCGAGGATATCCGCACGCGCATTCTCGGCGTGCAGGAGAAGTCCGGCTTCGTGCCCAACGTATTTCTCGCGCTGGCGGCGCGGCCCGACGAGTTTCGAGCGTTCTTCGCCTATCACGATGCGCTGATGGAGAAGGACAGCGGCCTCAGCAAAGCCGAGCGCGAGATGATCGTCGTTGCGACTTCCGCTGCCAATCAGTGCCAGTATTGCGTGGTCGCACACGGCGCGATCCTGCGCATACGCGCCAAGAATCGCAGATCGCCGAACAGATCGCCG
>NZ_BADD01000416.1 GCF_000333455.1 Rhodopseudomonas sp. B29 | reverse complement strand
ATCGAGAGCGGCGCAACCCGGACAGGTGCATAACATTGAAGGTTAGTATGAATTTAGCGAAAGGCCTGATGCTGGGCACGGTGGCGGCCTTCGCCGTCAACTCTGCGCAGGCGGCAGATCTGCCGCTCAAGGCGAAAGCTGTCGAATACGTGAAGGTCTGCTCACTGTACGGCGCAGGCTTCTACTACATCCCGGGCACCAACACCTGCATCAAGCTCGGAGGCTTCATCCACGCCGAGTACGCCGACAATGCCGGGGGCATGACCGAAACTCCGGACTGGAACAGCAACGCCGGCCAGCGCAACCGTCTCGCCAACAGCACAATCTACGGTTCGCGCGCAGACCTGAACATCGACACCCGCACCGCAACCGAATACGGCGTGTTTCGCACCAACTTCGAATCAGTGTTCACCAGGACCACAGGCGCGGCTGTCGCCGGCTCAGACACCCGGAGCGTGTACTTCGCCTTCGTCAAGTTCGCCGGGCTTCACCTTCGGTAAGGCGGTGTCACAGTTCTCGACGCCGTGGAACGGCGGCCCGGGCAACATCACCTCGAACCTGCTCGGTGGCGACGACACCTCGACCGGCATCAACCAGGTCAGCTACACCGCCGAATTCGGCAACGGCGTGTCGGGCTCGATCTCGCTCGAAGATCCGAGCTCCTATCGCCAGGCTCAGGGCGTGTCGAGCCTGATCCAGACCACCGGCGGCACCGCTGCCGCTTGGCTGGGTGGCACCGGCAACGGCACCAACTACACGGCCGGCACTTCGATCCCGGACATCACCGGCCACATCCGCGTCGATCAGGCCTGGGGCCTGTTCCAGGTGTCGGCGGCGGCGCACCAGGTTCGCGCCTCCTACTACACCCCGGCGGACGAGACCTCGGGTCACCCGAGCGACAAGTACGGCTACGCCGTGCTCGCCGCGCTGTCGCTGAAGAACCTGCCCACCGGCCCCGGCGACACCATCAACCTCGACGCCACCTACGCCAACGGCGCGATCCGTTACGTGATCGGCGGCACCAGCCCGAACAACTTCTCGATGTTCGGCAACAACTCGGGCCTCGGCGCGTACCAGACCATCGGCTTCGGCGCGGCGGTCGACGGCGTGTTCGCTCCGGGCGGCTCGATCTACACCACCTCGGCCTGGGGCATCCGTGGCGCGTTCAACCACAACTGGACCCCGAACTGGTCGACCTCGCTGTTCGGCGCCTATTCGTCGGTCGACTTCGGCGGCACCGGCGGTGCCCTGTACACCGCGGCTCTGCGGTCGGCGGTCGGCGGCGCGGCTTCGGCCTTCGCCGGCAACCCGAACTTCAACATCGCCCAGATCGGCACCAAGACCACCTGGACCCCGGTCAAGAACCTGGCGATCTCGGGCGAAGTCATGTGGACCCGCCTCGACCAGAACTACTCGGGCGTGACCGGTCTGGTCAGCGCCGGCGGCACCAAGCCGGCGAACGTTCGCTACGAGTTCAAGGATCAGGACACCTGGACCGGCGCCGTCCGCGTTCAGCGCACCTTCTGATAGCGACACACGAAAGGAACTTGTAACCCTCCAAGGAACCTCCGGCGATGCCCCGCCGGAGGTTTTCCTTTTTGGAGGGCCTTTCGTCGGAATTCCCACTTTGCTTTTCAGCGCGGTTCATCGCGTTACAGCCGACAAACAAAATCCGGCTCTGACGCATCAGAGCCGGATTGATACTTCAGCTGATCAGTTTGGTTGCTACTAATCGCAGAGATTTAGTCGCAGACCTGCACGCGCTGCCATCGCCAGCCATACGGCGTCCAGATCCGGCGGCTCGTCAGATAACAGCCGCCGTAGCCGACCGCGTACGGATAGCCGTAACCGTAACCGTTGTAGTAGCCCGGACCGTAGGCATAAGCGCCGGCGAGGCCGAGACCAAGGCCGACGCCGAGGGCAGCACCGCCCCAGCCCCAGCCGCCGCGATGCCATCCGCCGCCGTGCCAGCCGCCACCATGCCAGCCACCGCCGTGGAAGCCGCCCCCGTGAAATCCGCCACCATGGAAGCCACCGAAGCCGCCCCGCGCCGACGCTGCATCGGGCACCGCCACGGCGGCCAGAGCCACCGCAGCCACCGCCATCAAGGTTTTGCGAAACATCTGTCACTCCATCATCTTGCCCGAGCCATGCGGCTCCAGGCCTGCGATCTTTGCGCCCCGCTGGAAGCAGAAGCTCAAGCCCCTGTTCCGGGTTCCAACGCGTTATCGTGACGCAGCGGCCGTCATTCACCCGCGCTTGAACTCGCCAGCATCATCGCGCCGCCAAGCTGAATAAGCGCTGACATTTCGTGCTCTTAGCACTCAACTTTGCGCGACTGTTCCGTCCCTGGATCCGGCCTGCCCGCGTCGGACCATTTACCGGCCGGACGCTTGAATGCTGGAACCGAAAGCCGGAAGCAGATGCGCAAGTTGATCGCGTTTGACGAGGACACGCTCGACAAGCTGAAGCAGCTCGGCCGTGATCGGATGGCGACGCTCCAGGAACTCGCAGACGAGGCGTTTGCCGACCTGCTCAAGAAACACGGCGTGCCGATCGACCTGCGCGACGCCTTGAAGAAGAGCGCGCAACCCGCGCGCAGCCGGCAATGACGGCCACACCCCGAATTTAGCCAGGAGCATCCATGACTGCAGATCCCGATCCGTACGAGCAGGGCCAGAGCGCGGCGCGCGATGGCATCCCGGCGGAAGCCAATCCGTATCAGGACGGCAGCGAGCAGCATTCGCTGTGGGCCGCCGGCCATGAACAGATCGCCACCGCGATCGAGGCCGGCGAATCCGAGGGGACTTGAACGCTCTCGCTGAAGCCTCAGCCGATCTTCTTGAGTCCCTTGGCGTAGCGCTTGCCGTTGGCGACGTAGAACCCGGCGCCTGCCAACATCGCGGTGACTTGGTGCGGTTCGAGCGTGCGCGCCACCTTGGCGGGCGCGCCGATGATCAGCGAATTCTCCGGAAACGACTTGCCTTCGGTGACCACCGCGCCGGCGCCGACGACGCAGCCTCGTGCCAGCTTGGCGCCGTTCATCACGATCGCGCCCATGCCGATCAGCACGCTGTCCTCCAGCGTGCAGCCGTGCAGGATGACGTTGTGGCCGACAGTGCACCCCTTACCGATTGTGAGCGGAAAGCCCGGATCGGTGTGGCAGGTGGCGCCGTCCTGGATGTTGGAGCCCTCGCCGATCTCGATCCACTCGTTGTCGCCGCGCAGCACTGCGCCGAACCAGACGCTGGCCTGCGCCTTCAGCCGCACCTTGCCGATGACGCTGGCGGTCTCGGCGATGAAGTAATCACCATCGGCCGGCAGGTCGGGCTTGTGCCCGTCGAGTTCGTAGATTGCCATGTCGCTCCTCCGCTTGCGTTGCCCATCTCATGGCAATAGCGCGGCGCGAGGGCAATGGGTTTGGGAAGGCCTCAGGCGAACACGCCCATCGCGTGCAGCGTCATCAGCACCACCGTTCCGGACATCATGCTCCAGAACCCGGCCAGCACCGTCGCCATCATGACGAATTCCGCGCGGCGCCGCTCGATGCGGCGGCCCATCAGCGTATTGCGCATGATGATGAAGGGCGCCGCGAACATCAGGAACGGCACAGCGGCGAAGCTGGCCGCCGCAATGCCCTGCTGCAAAAGGCCGAAGCCGGCAGGCCGACGCACGAACGCCTGGTAGCCGCTTGTCAGCGCACCGGCGAAGGCGAAGCCGATCAGGAGAGAGAACAGATTGTTGAATGCGTCCGGCGACATGCTTCAGGCCCCGAGCCCCGTCGCCTGTCGTGATCGCAAAAACCTCCGGCCGCGGCCAGTCTATCCTTAAGAAAGGGTTAACGCCGGCACCTGACATAGCCGTGCTGCGATGCGTAAAATCATTCGGTGAGTAACGGGCTCATGGCATATTCACTGGTGATTCGCACGATATCCGACATAAGTCCCCGGACGTTCAGCCGCGTATGACCCTGGTTTCTTCGGCCTCTGCCGCGCGCCGCGGCCGCGTCAAGGCAAGCCACCGCATGCCGCTCATCGTTGGCGCGCTGATCGGCGCGCTGGCGATCGCGGCGGTGTGCTATCTGCTGTGGCCAACCTGGCGGCCAATGGCGGCGGGCGGCCCCGACCGCACCCCGGTGTCGATCGGCGATACGTTGTTCAACGTCCCGACCAAATCCTTTCGGGTGAAGTATCAGGCCCATTCTGGACCACAGGAGCGCATCGACCTCGCCTTCCTGTACCCGTCGCTGGCGCCGCCTGAGCGCCTCCACCACATCACCGCCGAAGAGATCGACAGCTTCCAGCCGATCGACCGCATCTTCGTATCGATCGCTGCGCACCACGACGTGATGGCGCCGGAGATGCGGCTGCGAACGATCTATCCGCACTATCTCGAACCACAGCCGAGCGCCGCCATTGACGGGCTCGCGGTGCGGCCGTTTCGCGACGGCTCGCCCTATGCGGGCGAGGATCTGGTCATTGCGGACTCGCCGGCGTTTGCGGCGCGCTGCAGCCGCGACAAGCTGACGCCCGGCATGTGCACCGCCGAACGTCGTATCGAGGGCGCCGATCTCAGTTTCCGCTTTCCGCGGGCCTGGTTGGCCGGCTGGCGCGACATCGCGGTCGCGCTGGACCGCCTCACAGCGCAGATGCACGCTGCCAACGGGCCGTCTTAGAGATTTTCCGGTTCTGATAGAATCAGAACCGGAGCTCTAGATTCTTACTTTGACGCGTTTTCTTCACGCGAACCGGTGTCCACTTCGCTCGAAAACGCTCTAGACACGAGTCTCAGACGTCGGCGAGATCGTCTTCGAGGATCGCCATCTGAAACTGGAACGAGCGATCGTCGTCCTCGTCGTCGACGAACAGCACGCCGACGAATTCCTCGCCGATATAGACTTCAGCCGAGTCGTCTTTCTTCGGACGCGGCACCACGCGGATTTTCTGATTACCGAATACCCGCTTCAGATAGGCGTCGAGCTTCCTGACTTCCTGAACGTCCACGGTGGTCTCCAATCCAATTCTGATGCTTGATGGCGGCGACGGCATTAAGCCGGCCGCCGTCGTTTCTGCGGGACCGTGAGTTACGGCCTCGCAGCCCTCACCGCAACCCCTTGCCAGCCGATCAAAGGCCGCAGGTCACAGGCCGTTCGTTACAGTCCGATCGCGTTGAGCATCTGGTCCATGGTGCGCGACGGCTCGGCGCAGCCCGCCTCGCCCACCACCTTGGCCGGAACGCCCGCCACCGTCATGTTGTGCGGGACCGGCTTCAGCACCACCGAGCCAGCCGCGATGCGGGCGCAGTGACCGACCTCGATGTTGCCGAGGATCTTGGCGCCGGCGCCGATCATCACGCCGCGGCGAATCTTGGGGTGACGATCCTCGTGCTCCTTGCCGGTGCCGCCTAGCGTGACGCCGTGCAGGATCGAAACGTCGTCCTCGATCACCGCAGTCTCGCCGACCACGAGCCCCGTCGCATGGTCGAGGAAAATGCCGCGGCCGATCGTTGCGGCCGGGTTGACGTCGGTTTGAAACACCGCCGAGGCGCGGCTCTGCAGATACAGCGCGAAGTCCTTGCGACCCTTCTTGTGCAGCCAGTGCGCCAAGCGGTGCGTCTGAATGGCGTGGAAGCCCTTGTAGTAGAGCAAGGGATCGATGAAACGCGACGTCGCCGGATCGCGGTCGAACGTCGCCACCATGTCGGCACGAAAGGCGTTGCCGATATCCGGGGCCTCGCGCAGGGCTTCACCGAAGGTCTGGCGGATCAGATCCCCGGAGAGCGCCGAGTGATCAAGCCGGTCGGCGACGCGATGCACGACAGCGTCTTCCAGACGGTCGTGATGCAGCACGCTGGCATAGATGAAGGACGCCAGCTCCGGCTCGCGGCGGACAATGTCCTCGGCCTCACTACGCACCCGCTCCCAGATCGGATCGAGCGGCGTGATCTTCGCCGATTGCGGATTGACCTGATGCGCCACCATGACCGGCTCTCTACGTCGCGACATTGAAGTCCACTATAGCACAGCGGCAGCTCCGCTGTCGCGGCGTGCGGAAGCCGCAACCACCGCTTCGGCTTTTCCATCTAAGCTCTTGACACCACGCAGCTTCGCACGTCGGCGGAGAGATCAGACGAGGTTGCCCGCGGCCGCCCCGGCTCAACAAGGTGGGACGCAGCCGGCTGAAATCAAGCCGCGGCGGTTCAGCTCTGCCCGGCCAGGAAGGCGAGCACGCCCTCCTTGTAGGCGCGGTCGCCGACGGCGCGCATGTGGTCGCGGCGGGGGATGTCCAGAACTTCCGAACCAGGAATCAGGCTTTGCAGTTCACGCGCCGAGCCGGCGATATCATCGACCGTGCCGACCGCGATCAGCACCGGCACAGCGATCCGCGACACGGTCTCGGGCGACATCAGTTCGCGCGAACCGCGCATACAGGCGGCGAGCGCGCGGCGATCCGAGCGCGTCTGTTCGGCGAAAGCGCGAAAAGTCCGGCCCATCGGGTCGGTGACGTCGTCGAGCGACTCGGCCTCCAACGCTTGGGCGACGTTCTCGCCCGGGCCGCCGCCTTTGACGAGGCCGATGCCGATGCCGCCGAGCACAGCGGAGCGCACCCGCTCGGGCGCCAGCAAGGCGACGTGCGAGGTGATGCGGCCGCCGAGCGAATAGCCCATCACGTCGGCCCGCGTGACGCCGAGATGATCGAGCAGCGCCAGCGCGTCGCCCGCCATGTTGTCGAGCCGATAGTCTTGCGCGTCATACAGCTTGGCGGATTCACCATGGCCGCGATTATCGAGCGCGATCACCCGCCGCCCGGCGCGCGTGAGCTCTGTCAGCCAGGATGGGTACACCCAGTTGACGTTCTTGCTGGACGCGAAGCCGTGGATCAGCAGGATCGGCTCGCCTTCGCCTTCGTCGAGATAAGCAATCTCGACACCGCCGTGATCGAAACTCGGCATCAGTCTCCTTTAGGGATCGAGAGAAGAGTTTCGTCATGCCCGGCCTCGTGCCGGGCATCCACGAATTGCTGAGCTACCCGCAGGGTAGACGTGGATGGCCGGGACGAGCCCGGCCATGACGGATGATGTCGCAGCGCTCTTAGCAGAAGTTGCCTGCCCGACCTATGCGGCCACTGCAAGCGGCTGCGGCGCTTCGCGCGTTGCGCGCGCTTGTGCCAGCAAGCGTCTGGCACGCTTGGCTTTGCGGCGATCGAGGTGGGATTGGGTCATGCGTTCGACGCCGGCTTTCAGCGAGGTGATCAGTCCGAACAGCGTGATAGCGGCGCTGAAGATCCACCACGCGATATTCCAGAAACCTGTGGTCAGCAGCAGCGCGCCGCGGCCGAGAATCTTCAGGATGGCGCGGGTCTGCCCCGCCTTGCTTTCCGCCAGCCGCGCCGCGCGGGCGACGTCCTTTGGTCCTTCCGCGACCTTGAGCGCGTCGAAGGCGCCCCGAGTGCCGGCCTTCTCGCCGACCCGGCCGACATCCTTGGCGAGCCGCATCAGGCCGCCCGCCTTTTCGGTGCGGATGCTGGCCTTCACGGCGTCCACCGTGGCGCCCGGCCGCAGCAGCGAGGCCTCACCGACGGCGCGTTGTAACGCTGGCGCATCGACCACCTCACGAGCGGAGCGGCCGGCCCATTTGGCAAGTCCTTCGGAGAGCCTGCCGACCTTGCGGGCATCCTTCACCAAAGTCAGTCCGGCCCGCACCGGCGCCGCGCCGCCAACGGTCACATAGGTGGCTGCCGTCACGGCAATTCCCGCAGCCGCGAGACCCAGGATCAGCCGGTCGGTGTCTTCGCCGGCCACCAGATGCTTGCCTTCGCGGAGCATGTCGCGGACGTCACCGAACACGAACAGATCCCCCGCCACCGTGCCGGACAGTCCCGCAATATCGTCGGAGCGCCCGGTGAGCAGGCCGGTTGCGAAGCGCGTCGCCATTTGCCGGCCGAATTTTCTTCCGCGACCATGTTGGTCACCCGCTGCCGCAGGGCTGGGTCGACCGTAACATTGCGTGCATCGGCAAATTCAACGAGGCTGCGGGCCAATCGGCATCATGAGAGTCGAGTGCCGCAGTGATGTTCCCTGCGATCAGGTCGGGCTGCCCGGCCAGCGCGCTGTCGAGCTGCACATCGGACAGTCTGGCCGGATCATCCTGCGCTGCCAGCAGGCGGGCGCCATGGCGGGCCTGCGGCCAGGCGAGCAGCAGCGCCACGGCGCACACCGCCGTGCCAAGCTTCGCCGCCGCTGCCGCGCCCCGCTTCATCGTAATCCTCGCTCTCCCCCTGATGTGGGGCGTCAAGAATGCGACACAACTGCTCCGACCAAAGGAGGGCTTCTCCAGCACCACGGGATTGTGTCGAATTTGCCCGGCGCATCTGCAACGGAGGAGCAGGTTCGATCGATCGGCTGCCGCCCGGCAAAAAAGGCCGCGACGCGCGAACAGCCAAACCTTCAACGACTTGACGCCGTGTTTCGATCCGCGATGCGAGCAGCTTCAACCGTTTTGCAACCTGCGGATTCAATTTTCGCCTCGCCTCTCGCAATGCTCTGAAGCAGTTGCCAGACGCGGGATCGCTACACTAGGAATCGCCCAAACGGGCCGCTATGGTGCGGTGCACCGCCTTCGAGTGCCCCTCTCGACCGCGAGAAAAGGTTAAGCCTAATGTCCGACCACGTGGTTCCGCATTTCCAAAACGATGCCGGGGTGTCCACCATCGAAATCGGGTCGCGGGAGTTCATGTGCGTGGGCGCCAATCCACCGTTCGACCACCCGCACGTGTTCCTGGACCTCGGCAACGACAACGAGATCATCTGTCCTTACTGCTCGACGCTGTACCGCTACGCCGCCGACCTCGGCCCGGGCGAAGCGCGGCCGCCGGAATGCGTGCTGAAGGACAAGGTCGCCTGATTTCCCGATGATCGCATGGCGGCATCCCGCACCATCATCGTCGCGGGTGCCGGCATCGGAGGACTGACCGCCGCCTTGGCGCTTGCCGCCAAGGGATTTCGCGTCGTCGTCCTGGAAAAGGCCGAGCGGCTCGAGGAAGCCGGCGCCGGCCTGCAACTCTCGCCCAACGCGGGCCGCGTGCTGATCGAACTCGGCCTCGAGCGTCGGCTGAGCGAATGCGCGATCGTTCCCGAGGCGGTGACGGTGATGAGCGGGCCAACCGGCCGCCCCATCGTCCGGCTTCCGCTCGGCGCCGCCGCGACTCAGCGCGCCGGTGCACCCTATTGGGTGATTCACCGCGCCGATCTGCAGGCCGCTTTGGCCGAGCGCGTGAAGGCCCATCCGCTGATCGAGCTGCGACTCGGCTGTCGTTTCGAAGAGGTCACCAGCCACGCCGAGGGCGTCAGTGTCGCCCAGCGCCGCGGCACCGCGCGGCTGCAGGAGCCGGCGCTGGCGCTGATCGGCGCCGACGGCATCTGGTCGGCGGTGCGCGGCCAGATTTTCCCCGCCGCACAGCCGCGCTTCAGCGGCCTGATCGCCTGGCGCGCGACCGCACCGTTGAAACCGGGAGTCGAGATCGTTCGCGAGGTGCAGCTCTGGATGGGACCGGGTGCGCACTTGGTGGTCTATCCGATCTCCGGCGGACGGCGGATCAACATGGTGGGAATTGTCCGCGGCGACTGGAGCCGCCAGGGCTGGAGCGCACCCGGCGCACCGGCCGACATCAAGGCCGCTTTTGCACATTGGTCGGCCGAGGCGCAGGGCGTCATCGGGCGCGCCGAAAGCTGGAAGCGCTGGGCGCTGTTCGCGATGCAGGATGGCGGCATCTGGAGCAACGGCGCCACCGCCCTGCTCGGCGACGCCGCCCACGGCATGCTGCCTTTCGCCGCCCAAGGCGCGGGCATGGCGATCGAGGATGCCGCGGTGCTGGCCAAATGCCTGGGCGAGATGGCAGCGGATTCGTCGGGCACTACAGCCGCAGTGCCGGCGGCGCTGCGGCGCTACGCGGCAGAGCGCCGGGGCCGGGTGGCTCGGGTGCAACGGCTGGCCCGGCAGAATGGCGCGATCTACCATTTCTCCGGCGGGGCAGCGCTGGCCCGCGATGTCGCAATGCGGCTGATCGGTGGCCAAAGGCTGCTGGCGCGGCAGCACTGGGTCTACGACTGGCAGCTGTGAGCCGCGCCGTTCCGGGGCAGTGAAGGCTCAGCGGCCGGGCGCGCGCTGGGGCGGCACCACGACATTGTCGAGCGCGGACGGCTGATCGACACAGCGGTGACTGCGCCACGTCTCGTCGGCGAGCCGCGCCCGGGCTTTGACCGCAATGTAATCGTTACGATAGGCGATTTCGGTGACCACCGGGCCGGCGACGCCGGTGTCGGCCTTGCGCATCAACCGCTCCAGCTTCCCCAGCCTTTCGGCGAGGCTGGCGCGCTCGGTGGCAAGCTGCTTGCAGTCGTACAGCTCGTAGGTTGCCGGATCGACAAAGGCCTGCGACACGGCACTGTCGCCAATGGCCGCGCAGCCGGCGAGCGCCAGCGCGGCAAACCCGGCGATGGAAAAGCCGGCGGCGAAGCGCGGCGTGAACAAGCTGATGCGTCGGTCGGTCATGTTACTGCGGCTTAACACAGGCAAAGCTAGCGCGGGGTAAAATCAGGCGGTGGTGTCCGCAATGAGGCGGCAGCCGCCGGCGTGTCGATGATCCCATGAAGACCGGGCCGCCACCGCGGTTCGCAGCAAGGAACGCCCATGCCGCCGAAACCAGCCTTCCCGACCGCCGAACTCGGCCCCCGCACAACCGCGCATGCGATCTATCTCGGTGACCGCATCAGCACCGCCGGCTTCGAGGATCAGGCCCTGTCCGCGGTGCCGCTGGCGCTGCGCACCGACGGCGGCGGGCTCGCCGTGCTGTTTCGCTATGGAGTGGTGGTGCTGCTCGGCGTCTCCGCCGAGGCCGAAGGCGCGCTCCTGACACGGCTCGCACCGCGCATCGGCGCCCGCTTCGAGCGCGCCGAGGACGAGACCGCGGCGCTCGAGCTCACCCAGGACGGCGAGGAACAGGTCCCGGCCGGCGGCCCGATCCTGCTGCGGCAGTTCTCGCTGGAGCGGCTACTCGTCCTCGCCGACGTGCTGGCGAAGAGCGTGGTGCTGGCGCATGACGAACGCGAAGTCGCCAAGGTGTTCGAGATCATCGAGCCGTTCGCCCGCGAACTCGCCCGCCATGGCCGCACCCGTCGTAGCCGCGTCGAACTGATGAAGCTGATCGGCGATTCGCTCCTCGTGCAGCACCGCGTTTCCGGCCGCGTCGCCATCACCGAAAAGCCCGACGCGCTATGGGACCGCCCCGACCTCGAACGGCTCTATGCAAGGCTCGAAGACGAATACGAGCTGAAAGAACGCGTCGACACCCTCAACCGCAAACTAGAAGTCGTCGCCGACACCGCCTCGACACTCGCCGACATCATCGACACCCGCCGCTCACTACGGCTCGAACTCATCGTGGTGGCGCTGATCGCCATCGAGGTCGTAGTGGCGATGGTGCAGATTGGGATGGGATTGGGGCATTGAGGAAAGTAGTTCATCGTAGGGCGAGCAAAGCGCGGCCACGCAAGACGTAGCTTCACGCCATCGATCGTGATATCGCGTGGCATGGCGCTTCGCGCCTTTGCCATCTACGACCCGCTTCACTGCAAGGAACTCCGATGCCCGAGCTGATCAGGCGAGGTACCGCCGCCGATGTCGAGGCCATCACCACGCTGACGATGCAGGCCTACGCCAACTGGAAGGTTTTGATCGGCTACGAGCCGTTGCCTATGCTGGCCGACTACGAGCAGGCGGTGCAGCAGCATCGCTTCGATCTGCTGGAGACCGGCGGCACCTTGGCCGCGCTGATCGAAACCGAACTGCGCGACGACGATCTCCTCATCGTCAACGTCGCAGTGTCGCCGGACGCACAGAAACGCGGCTACGGCCGCCGCCTGCTCGCCCTAGCCGAACAGATCGCAACCGAAGCCGGCCGCAACACGCTGCGGCTCTACACCAACGAGCGTTTCGAAGAGAACATCCGCCTCTACGCCTCGCTCGGCTACGCCCAAGAGCGCCAGGAAACCCGCCCCAACGGCGCTCGCGTGGTGCACATGATGAAGCGGCTCCGGTAGGCCGCCGGCCGGTAGCCGTTCTACTTTGTAATCAGGCCGCCGGGCGGCGGCGGGGGCGGCGCGGACACCGCGAAGGTCACCCAGCTATTCCAGCCCTTGGCCCGGTTCTGGGCGTCGAATTCCCAATAGCCCTTGAGATTCAGCACACCTTGCATTCCTCCGACTGGAAACAGAAAGCCCAGCTGCGGTCCCACCGCTTCCACGCGAGACTTGAACGGTCCGAGCTTCGCGCCCGTTCCGCTGTCGCCGGTTAATTGGTTGTAGGCGTAGCCGACAACACCGACGAAGACTTGTTTGGAGACGAACTGCGACGCCGCCCAATCGAGGTGGAAATCGAGGCCGTTCTTGTAGTCGGTCGCGGTGTTCTTGAAGTTCTCCGTCAAACCGGCGACCACGGACAACTCGGTCCCCGTTTTGGGATTGAAGTATGTGTAGCCGCCGCCGCCGTCGATCGCGCCGTGGCCGATGCCGAGATTGATGATACGCGAACGATCGTACGTGCCGACCGGAATATCGCCGGTCATGTACACCATCCAGTTATTGACGCCCTGATTCC
>NZ_BADD01000417.1 GCF_000333455.1 Rhodopseudomonas sp. B29 | reverse complement strand
GGAATTGCGTCGCGAGATCGAGCCGATCTCGCAGCGGATGCTGACGCTGACGTTGCGCGGCCTGGAACGCGACGGCATGGTCAACCGCACAGTCACTCCGACCATCCCGCCACGCGTGGACTACGAACTCACACCGATGGGGCGTTCGCTGCAAGAGCCGGTTCTGGCCTTGGCGCAGTGGGCGGTCGCGCATCTTCCGCAGATTGCGGAAGCGCAGGCGAAGTTCGACGGAACGACAGACCGCAGCACGAACTCTGACATGTGATGCAGGCTGTCACGTGAGCTGCGCACAGCGCGTCAGGAACGCCGGCGAAGCTTAGTCCTCAGCCACGCGCGCCATTGCCATCTTGGTGCGGCGCTTCAGGCATTCCAGCTTCTCCTTGACGTCGTGCAGCGCCGCCGCATCGAAGTCGCGGAAGATGAAAGCGTGAAGCGCTTCCCAGCGCGGCGTCAGCGCATCGATGCGACCGCGGGCCTCCTCCGACAGCGACATCAGCACGACGCGAGCATCGACGCTGGAAACGTTGCGCGTGATCAGACCGAGACGCTCGAGGATCTTGGTCTGCGTGGTCACGAAGGTCGAGACCGCATGGATCTTCTGCGAGACGTCGCTGACCGACACGCCGTTGCCGTGATCGAGGTCGGCGATCGCCATCAGGATCAGCCATTGCGAACCGCTGATCCCGAACATCTTCGCCCAAGAGCGGCGGATGTCCTCCAGATTGTTGCTGATCGAAACGAAGTCCCAAATGACCTGATAGGTCAGTTCGTAGTCCCGAGACTTTTCGGACTTGGGTAAAGTCTCACTGGCAGCGCTCAGCCCGGCCGCCGGAAGGTGAAAATCAGCGGTCAAAGTTTCTCGTTGTTGGGCGTTTCGCCGATGCGGCATGCCGCAGACCTCCCTCGAATTCCGCCGACCCCGTTTTATTCTGTCTCCGGCAGCGCCTCGGAGTATCCCGGATAGCGCGCCTATTTTTCCTCCGATACCGTTGAGAATCGGAGGGTATCTTTTCAGTCCGACTCGACCGCCAGCAGCTAGCGCTTTTGGCGATCGACGTTGCTGAGCCTGCGGCACGTTCGTATCGTACACGGCTGCGGGGACATCAAACGAGGGTTTGCGACAACCTCGTCACAAACACTCGAAACCGTTGTTCGTTCTCGCGTGTCCTCACGTTTTGCGTGGGCGCTGAACTGAGGGTCCCATCCGTAATGGGTCACCGCTGCAACATCATAGCGTGACAATACCGTGACACGCTGTTGCTGCAATACCACAGTTTTGGCGAATGAACATAGGTTACTTTGTTTGGTCCTTCCAATAGCTATTTTTGTTAGGTAACGAGTCCAGTGACCGACGGAGGGGGGCACCTCGAAGTCGTCCCGGCCAGCGAACCGCCCTGCGAGCGGGGTTTGCGTGGCGGGTTCACGGGTCAGCCGCATTGTTGCCGGGGGTCAATCGGCGGC
>NZ_BADD01000418.1 GCF_000333455.1 Rhodopseudomonas sp. B29 | reverse complement strand
CGTTGGACTGTCATGCCACCAAAATGAGCTGATGAGGGCAGACCGTGCCCGCGCGGTGATCACTATGGTCTCCTTTGAGGCGAATTTTGCCGCGCACAATGGCGGCGGCCTCGGGGGATGAATTC
>NZ_BADD01000419.1 GCF_000333455.1 Rhodopseudomonas sp. B29 | reverse complement strand
TGTGTACTCAACTAAGAGAATTGAACCACCGTTTTGAAGGAGCAGTTTTGAAACACTCTTTTTCTGGAATCTGCAAGAGGATATTTGCCTAGCCTTGAG
>NZ_BADD01000420.1 GCF_000333455.1 Rhodopseudomonas sp. B29 | reverse complement strand
AGGGGCATCTCGCCGTCGCTCGCCAAAGCGCACCGTGGCGATGGCGCTCGACGGCACGCTGACCGACCTCGCCGATCCGATCGAGCAGAACGCCAAGATCGACTTCGTCGCGCGTGAAGACGCGCGTGCGCTCGAGCTGATCCGCCACGACTGCGCCCACGTCCTCGCCGAAGCCGTGCAGAGCCTTTGGCCGGGCACCCAGGTGACCATCGGCCCGACCATCGAGAACGGCTTCTACTACGACTTCTTCCGCAACGAGCCGTTCACGCCCGAAGATTTCGCCGCGATCGAAAAGCGGATGCGCGAGATCATCCAGCGCGACAAGCCGTTCACCAAAGAAGTCTGGAGCCGCGACGAGGCCAAGAAGGTGTTCGCCGACAACGGTGAAGCCTTCAAGGTCGAACTGGTCGACGCGATCCCTGAAGATCAGACCATCAAGATCTACAAGCAGGGCGAATGGTTCGATCTGTGCCGCGGCCCGCACATGACCTCGACCGGCAAGATCGGCACCGCCTTCAAGCTGATGAAGGTGGCCGGCGCGTATTGGCGCGGTGACAGCAACAATCCGATGCTGACCCGCATCTACGGCACCGCCTGGGCCAAGCAGGAAGACCTCGACGCTTACTTGCATCAGATCGAGGAAGCCGAGAAGCGCGACCATCGCCGGCTCGGCCGCGAGCTCGACCTGTTCCACTTCCAGGAGGAAGGCCCCGGCGTCGTGTTCTGGCACGCCAAAGGCTGGAGCATCTTCCAGTCGCTGATCGCCTATATGCGCCGCCGCCTTGCCGGCAACTACGACGAGGTCAGGCGCGCCGCAGATCCTGG
>NZ_BADD01000421.1 GCF_000333455.1 Rhodopseudomonas sp. B29 | reverse complement strand
CGATATGATCAAAAAGCAGAACCCAGCAGCTCCGGACATCGATAAGCTCACTAAACCGAAAGCCAAGGTCGAGCTGACGCGGCTGCGGATGGAGATCGAGCGGCACAATGCCGCTTACTATCAGGAAGACGCGCCGAAGATTTCGGATGCAGAGTACGACGCGCTGCGGCGGCGGCTTGAAGCCATCGAGGCGAAGTTTCCCGATCTTGTCACAGCGTCGTCGCCGACGCAGACCGTCGGCGCGGCGCCGGCGCGCGGCTTTGCCAAGGTGCAGCACGCAGTGCCGATGCTGTCGCTCGGTAACGCCTTTGCGGACGAAGACGTTGTCGAATTCGTCGAGCGCGTGCAGCGCTTCCTCAAGCTCGATGCGGTCCCGGCGATCGTCGCCGAGCCGAAGATCGACGGGTTGTCGCTGTCGCTGCGCTACGAGAACGGCGAGCTGATCCGCGCGGCCACGCGCGGCGATGGCTTCACCGGCGAGGACGTCACCGCCAACGTCCGCACCATCAAGGATGTGCCGAACACGCTGAAGGGCAAGCATATCCCCGCCGCCTGCGAACTGCGCGGCGAAGTCTACATGCTCAAGCAGGACTTTCTCGCGCTCAACAAGCGGCAGGAGGAGGCCGGCGACACAGTATTCGCCAATCCGCGAAACTCAGCGGCGGGCTCGCTTCGGCAGAAGGACGTTTCGGTTACCGCATCGCGGCCGCTCAAATTCTTCGCCTATGCATGGGGCGAGATGAGCGACTATCCGATGGAGGAGCCGACCCAGCACAAGATGCTGGAGTGGCTGCGCCATGCTGGATTCGTGGTGAACGATAAGATCACCCAGTGCCACAGCGTCGACGATGCGCTCGCCTTTTATCGCCGCATCGGCGAGATACGCGCTTCGCTGCCCTACGACATCGACGGCGTCGTCTACAAGGTCGACCGGCTCGATTATCAGGAGCGCCTCGGCTTCGTGTCGCGCTCGCCGCGTTGGGCGATCGCGCACAAGTTTGCGGCCGAGCAGGCGACGACCGTGCTGGAGAAAATCGACATCCAAGTCGGCCGAACCGGCGCGATGACGCCGGTGGCGCGGCTGCAGCCGGTCACGGTGGGCGGCGTCGTGGTGCAGAACGCGACGCTGCACAACGAGGACTACATCAAGGGCATCGGCAACGACGGCTCACCGTTGCGCGACGGCGTCGACATCCGCGAAGGCGACACCGTGGTGGTGCAGCGTGCCGGCGATGTCATTCCGCAGATCGTCAACGTGGTGATGGAGAAGCGACCGGCGTCGGCCAAGCCGTATTCGTTTCCGCATAAATGCCCGATCTGTCACAGCCACGCGGTGCGCGAGGAGGGCGAGGCAGTGTGGCGCTGCACCGGCGCGCTGATCTGTCCGGCGCAGGCGGTGGAGCGGCTGAAGCATTTTGTGTCGCGGCTGGCTTTCGACATCGACGGGCTCGGTGAGAAGCAGATCGAGCTGTTCCACGAGCGCGGCTGGGTAACTGAGCCGGCCGATATCTTCACCCTGAAAGAGCGAAACGCCGAGCTGAAGATCGAGCAGCTCGAAGGCTACGGCGAGACCTCGGTGCGTAATCTGTTCGCCGCGATCGATGCACGCCGGACGATCGAACTACACCGGCTGATTTTCGCGCTCGGCATCCGCCATGTCGGCGAGGGCAACGCCAAGCTGCTGGCGCGGCATTACGGCACGATCGACGTATTCCTCGAGGCGATGAACGCCGCCGCTGATGCGCAGACTGACGAGGGCAATCCATCCGAAGCGTATCAGGACCTCGACAACATTGCCGGCATCGGCGATGTCGTTGCCGATGCGGTGGTCGAGTTTTTCGCCGAAACGCGCAATCGCAAAGCGCTCGACGCGCTGCTCGCACAAATCGAGACCGTGCTGCCTGCCGAGCAGGCGAGGCGCGACACTGCGGTGGCCGGCAAGACGGTGGTTTTCACTGGATCGCTATCGAAGTTCACCCGCGACGAGGCCAAGGCCGCCGCGGAACGGCTGGGGGCCAAGGTCGCCGGCTCGGTGTCGAAGAAGACCGACTACGTCGTCGCCGGTGAAGATGCTGGCTCGAAGCTGACGAAGGCGCGCGACCTCGGCGTCGCCGTGCTGACCGAAGACGAGTGGCTGGCGCTGATCGGCGGGTAGTTCTCCCGCGCCGGTCATTCCGGGGCGCGCGTGAAACGCGCGAACCCGAAATCTCGCCGCCTTGGTGCACGCAGCAGATTCCGGGTTCGCTCACTGCGTGAGCGCCCCGGAATGACTCGCTGTGAGGGTGGGGCCTACAACAACGCCGACTCTTCCTCTTCGGCCTTCTCCAACAGCTCTTCTGTCACGATCGTGTCCCCGCGCGGGACCAGGAAGGTCATCGACGCCACGCAGCCCAACGCTAGGCCGGCGATGGCGATGTTCAGCGGCAGCGGCGTCGAGAAATGGCCGCCGAGCCAGGCGCCGAATTGCGAGCACAGCGCACCGAAGCCCATCTGCGTAAAGCCGAGCAGGCCCGAAGCTGTGCCGGCCGCCTGCGGCCTGACGCTGATGGCGCCGGCCGATGCGTTCGCCATCACTGCGGCATTGCCGAAGGTGATCAGCATATGCGTGCCAAACAGCCAGCTGGGGACTTGATTGTACCCAAGCACGCCCCACAACAGATTGAGCGCCGCGCCGCCGCCCTGCATGGCGAGGCCGAACCAGATCAGCCGGTCGAGCGAATGCCGCGGCGAGAATTTCACACAGAACAGGCTGCCGAGCAGATAGGCGAAGCCGGAGGTCGCGAACCAGGCGCCGTACTCGGCCGAGCTGCGGCCCATCTGTGTCACGACGACATAAGGGCCGCCGCCCGCGAAGGTGAAGATAATGGCCGAGGCTAGCACCTGACACAGCACGTAGCCGACGAAAGCGCGGTTACCAAGCAGCCCGCCGATATCGGCGCGCAGGCCGCCACGCGTCGACGCGCCGCTGCTCCGTCGCGTCTCCGGCAGCGCGAACGCGATGGTTGCAACCACGATGATCGCGGCGAATGTCACGACATAGAAGATCGCCCGCCAGCCGAACGTGATCTCGATCATGCCGCCGGCCAGCGGGCTGAGCATCTGCGCGATCATCATGACGGCGATCACCAGGCTCAGCATGCCGCCGGCTTTGTCGCGGCTGTAGAGATCGCGGATCACCGCCCGGCTGATCACCATGCCGGTGGCGCCGCCGAGAGCCTGGAGAAAGCGCAGCGCGATCAGTTGCGGCAGGGTCTGGGCGAAGATGCAGCCGAAGCTGGCCAGCACCATCAGCGTCAGGCCGCCGAGCAGCACCGGACGCCGGCCGAAACGATCCGACAGCGGTCCCATGAACAGCTGCGAGCACGCCAGCCCGACCATGTAGAGCGACACCGTCATCTGAGCGACGGAGGTGTTGCTGCCGAGACTGGTCGCCAGCAGCGGCAGCGCCGGCAGCAGGATGTACATCGCGATCGGCGCCGCGCCGTTCATCAGCACGAGCAGCAGCACCAAGAGCTTCGTCGGCGGCCGGTCGATCGCGCTCGGGTCGATGCTGCCGTATCGGCCGACGATTCCGTGCATGAAGGGTCGGTCCTGAAAGGCGGCCGCGGCGCGTGGGGATGGGGTGTGCGAAGGACATTAGCGTGCCGGACGAACGCTAACAGGCCGTTTTCGGCATAAGGCTATGCGGAGGGAGGGGCGGGGCAGCTTGCCAAGCACCGTCATTCCGGGGCGCGCGTAGCGCGAACCCGGAATCTCTGCGGTGCAGAACAGATCGGGATTCCGGGTTCACGCGCTACGCGCGTGCCCCGGAATGACACGCGTGAGGTGGAGGAGTTCAGTGCTCGAGCGGTGCCGTCGCGGCGTCCAGCCAGAGCTGGGTCGGGCCGTCGAGCTGGGGGCGGACTTCGTCGCGGACGCGGGCGTGGTACGCGTTGAGCCAGGCGAGCTCCTTGCGGCTGAGCATGGCGACGTCGATCAGCCTGCGGTCGATCGGCGCCAGCGTTAGGGTCTCGAAGCCGTTCATCGGCTTCTCGGCGCCGTCGATGGTCTTCTCGACCACGAGTTCGAGGTTCTCGATGCGGATGCCGAAGCCGTCGGTCTTGTAGTAGCCGGGCTCGTTGGACAGGATCATGCCGCGCTTCAGCGGCGTCGAGCCGAGCTTGGAGATCCGCGCCGGGCCTTCGTGCACCGACAGATAGGAGCCGACGCCGTGGCCGGTGCCGTGCTCGAAATCGATCCCGGCCTGCCACAAAAATTGCCGCGCCAGCGTGTCGAGCTGCGCGCCCGTGGTGCCATCGGGAAACACCGCGCGAGCGATGGCGATGTGGCCGCGCAACACACGGGTGAAGCGGTCGCGCATCTCGGCGGTCGGCTCGCCGATCGCGATGGTGCGGGTGACGTCGGTGGTGCCGTCCTGATATTGCGCGCCGCTATCGATCAGCAGCAGGTCGCCCGGCTGAATGCGGCGATTGCTCTTGCGGGTGACACGATAATGCACGATCGCGCCGTTCGGCCCGGTGCCCGAAATGGTGGGGAAGGAGACATCCTTGAGTGCGCCGGTGTCGCGGCGGAACGTCTCCAGCGCCTCGACGGCGTCGATCTCGGTAAGCGAGCCCTTCGGCGCTTCGGCATCGATGAAGGCGAGGAAGCGCGCCAGCGCCACGGCGTCGCGGCGGTGCGCGGTCTTGGTACCGGCAATCTCGGTTGTGTTCTTGACGGCCTTGAGCAGCGCGATCGGATCGGCGCCGCGCAGCGGCGTGCCTCCGGCTTCGGTGATCAGGCGGGTGAGGGCGTCGGCCGCGGTGGCGCCGTCGAGCGCGATGGCTGCGCCGCCTTGCGCCAGCTCACGGAGCGCAGGCGCCAGCGCCGCCGGCTCCTCGACCTGCGCGGTCCGCTCAAGGTGATCGCGCGCCGAATTCGACAGCTTGCGGCCGTCGATGAAGATGGTCGGCCGGCCTTCGACCGGCACGAGCGCGTAGGACAGCGGCAGCGGCGTGTGTGAGACATCGGCGCCGCGGATGTTGAAGGTCCAAGCCACAGCGTG
>NZ_BADD01000422.1 GCF_000333455.1 Rhodopseudomonas sp. B29 | reverse complement strand
CGTGACGCTGCCGAAAGAAGCGGCTATGAGGTCGCCATCCCGCGGGCCGACGGAGTCGCTCCTGCGGCTTTGATCGCGCGGATTTGCCGAGGGATTTGGCGGATCGCCGCCGACCTCTCCCGCTCGGAATTCTCAATGCCGGACAGACTTTTGACCGCGAGTCCCCTCCGCCGCCGGTGGCCTGCAGGCGCCGCTTTGCTGGGAGCCGCGTTGCTCGCCACCGCCGCCAGCGCGCAGTCGCCCTATCCGGGCAGCCCGGGCGGTTACGGTCAGCAGCCCCAGGCCGCGCCGCAGGGCGGTGCGCCGGTCAATCCGATGTGCACCAGGCTCGAGGCCCAGCTCGCCTCGATCGACCGCGGCGGCGTCGATGCCGCCCGCGCCGACCAGATCCGCCGCTATGAAGAATCCGCGGCCCGGCAGCAGGCCGAGCTCGACCGCGTCACCATGCAGGCCAAGCGCATGGGCTGCGACAGCTCCGGCTTCCTGTCGCTGTTCAACGGCCAGTCGGCGCAGTGCGGCCCGGTCAACAACCAG
>NZ_BADD01000423.1 GCF_000333455.1 Rhodopseudomonas sp. B29 | reverse complement strand
CCGCGCGTAGTCTTGCCCCTGCGCCGCGAACAGCTCGCGCGCCAGCTCGGGCACCGTCTCGTCCTGCGCGATCCGCGCCAGCAACGGTTCGATCTTGTGAAGCCCGCACGGCGCGATCAGCCCGAACTCCGCCGCGTAGCCGCGGATCGCGTTGCTCAGCTGGGTGCGCCGCGCGATCAACTGTTGGCGCACGCCGAGCAGCATCAATCCGGCCTGCTGTTCGGCGGTCTTCACCGGCACAAACTCCATCCGCGGCCGGCTCATCGCCTCGCACAGGCCCTCAGCATCGCGCCCATCGTTCTTGTTACGGCTGACGTAGGGTTTGACGTGTTGCGGCGCGAGTAGCTTCACCGTATGGCCGAGCCCGCTGAGGGTCCGCGCCAGATGATGCGATGCACCGCAGGCCTCGATCCCGATCGCTGTTGGCGGCAAACCTGCGAAAAACGCCAGCATCTGACTGCGCCGCAGCTTCTTGCGCAGTACCACGCGCTCGTCGGCGCCGACCCCGTGCAGCTGAAAGAAATGCTTCGACGTATCCATCCCAATGCGGATAATCTCGTTCACGGACGGCTCCCTCGTTTGAAGTTTGCAACAACCTCAATCTGGCACAATGCGATGCCGTCGGGGGCCGTCCACCCCATCACCCCTGTGCTTGAGGTGAAGCACAGCAGCGAGGATGGTCGGAAATAATCAGTACTGGGGTTATGGATTCCGGGCTCGCGCTCCGCGCGCCCCGGAATGACGAACGTTGAGGGTGTAGGTGGAGCTCCGAGGGCCGCTTGGACTAAGCCCTCATCCTCACATCCCCACGCCCCTCACATCTCCGTATCGTTCGGCCCCACATACGCGATCCGCACCATGTTAGTCGCGCCGGGCGTCCCCAGCGGGACGCCGGCGACGATGATGATGCGCTGGCCGGATTTGGCGAAGCCGTCGCGGAAGGCGATGCGGCCGGCGCGGTCGACCATGTCGTCCTGATCGCGGGCGTCTTCGGCGACGACGCAGTGCACGCCCCACACCGCCGATAATTTGCGAGCGGTATGAACGCTCGGCGTGATCGCCACCACCGGCACTTTCGGCCGCTCGCGCGCGACGCGCAACGCCGTAGAGCCGGACGATGTCCAGCAGATGATCGCCGACAGGTCGAGCGTCTCGGCGATCTGCCGCGCCGCGCCGGCGATGGCGTCGCCCGCGGTGGCTTCCGGCTCCGGCCGCTGCGCCGTCAGCACGCCGCGATACAACGGATCGCGTTCGACCTCTTCGCCGATGCGGTTCATCGTCGACACCGCTTCGACCGGATACTTGCCCGCAGCCGACTCGGCCGACAGCATGATGGCGTCGGCGCCTTCGTACACCGCGGTGGCGACATCGGAGACTTCGGCGCGGGTCGGCACCGGGCTGGAGATCATCGATTCCAGCATCTGCGTCGCGACCACCACCGGCTTGCCGGCGCGTCGCGCCATCCGGGTCATTTGTTTCTGCAGCGACGGCACGCGCTCGAGCGGCAGCTCGACGCCGAGGTCGCCGCGCGCCACCATCAGGGCGTCGGAAACGTCGAGAATGTCCGCCAGCCGCTCGATCGCTTGCGGCTTCTCGATCTTGCTCATTACGGCGGCGCGGCCGCGGATCATGCGCTTGGCTTCGACGACGTCGTCGGCGCGCTGCACGAAGCTCAGCGCCACCCAATCGATGCCGGTCTCGCAAGCGGCTTCGAGGTCGGCACGATCCTG
>NZ_BADD01000424.1 GCF_000333455.1 Rhodopseudomonas sp. B29 | reverse complement strand
CGTCGTGCGTCAGGCCGAGGCAATCAAGCGTGTAGACCAGCGCATCGCGCGTCATGGCTCCGAAGTCCTGGTACGTGCCCATCAGCGAGCGCAGCCAGGAATATTCGAGCTGCTTGATGCGCCAGAGCTGCGTAATCAGCTCACCGCGGCCGGGAAACGCCCGCTCGACCGCGCTCTGAACCGAGTGGGTGTCGTACAGCGTACCGTAGGCATCGAACACGACGGCTTTGATGGTCATGCGCAGGGATCCTCTGCTGGCCATCGAACTATAAGGGGCTCACATCGTCATTGCGAGGAGGCGAAGCCGACGAAGCAATCCAGCTCCGTGCACTGGGCTGGATTGCTTCGCGGAGCATGTCATCGGGCGGCGCTTCGCGCCGACCCGTTGGCTCGCAATGACGCAGAGAGGTTGATTGTCAAATCCCCAGCAGCTTGCGCGCGTTCTGCTTCAGCACCTTGGCGCGCACCTCTTCGCGGATCTCGAGCTTGGCGAAGTCGGACAGCCAGCGGTCCGGCGTGATCACCGGCCAGTCGGAGCCGAACAGCATCTTGTCCTGCAGAATCGAGTTGATGTAGCGCACCAGGATCGGCGGGAAGTACTTCGGCGACCAGCCCGACAGGTCGATATAGACGTTGGGCTTGTGGGTCGCGACCGACAGCGCCTCTTCCTGCCAGGGGAAGGAGGGGTGCGCCAGGATGATCTTCATGTCGGGGAAGTCGGCGGCGACGTCGTCCATGTACATCGGGTTCGAGTACTTCAGCCGCATGCCCATGCCGCCCGGCATGCCGGAGCCGACGCCGGTCTGGCCGGTGTGGAACAGCGCGATCGCGCCGCCTTCCTGGATCGCCTCGTACAGCGGATAGGCGAGCCGGTCGTTGGCGTAGAAGCCCTGCATGGTCGGGTGGAACTTGAAGCCCTTGATGCCGTAATCGTTGATCAGCCGCTTGGCCTCGCGGACACCGAGCTTGCCCTTGTGCGGGTCGATCGAGGCGAACGGAATCAGCACGTCGGAATTCTGCCGGGTGATCTCGATCATCTCGTCGTTGTTGTAGCGGCGGAAACCGGTCTCGCGCTCGGCATCGACCGGAAAGATCACCGCGGCGATCTTCTTGGCGCGATAATACGCGGCGGTCTCCGGCACGGTCGGCGGATGCTTGTTGGGCGAGCCGAAATACTCGGCCATGCGCGCCTGGAAATCGTCGTAGCCGTCGTCGGCGTGGCAGCCGCACGGCTCCTCGGCATGGGTATGGATGTCGATGGCGACGAGATCGTCGGGATTCAGCATGGACGTTTCCTTCGGGCAGTGTTTGGCCGCCGCTGGAGGCGGCGGAATTGATTATGGTCTATAACCATTTTTGGGAGCTGTGAAGCGGGGCTTTGCCGATATGACTCGTCGGCTCGCCGCAACAGAGACCACAAGCGCGGCGATTGGTGGATGGCACAACGGCCAACCGTTCTGAACTGAGGATTGCCCGCCGGTTCGATTGACAGAACAGGCCTCGCTGGGTAGAAGGCGGCGATCTCCGGCGGATTGCCGCCGCGGGAATGGAATGTTTTTCTCTACGGCCAGTCATCAACGGCCTTCGAAGCAATCAGGGTAGACCCATGAAGGTCCGTAACTCGCTGAAATCGCTGCGTTCCCGCCATCGCGAGAACCGTCTGGTCCGTCGCAAGGGCCGGCTCTACGTGATCAATAAGACCCAGCGCCGTTTCAAGGCCCGTCAGGGTTGATCGCGCGGCGCTGCTGCGCCCGCTGACGTTCCGCCATCACGCCCGTGTGACGCGTCGCTGCTTTGCAGTGCGCCGGCGCACGGCTACACTTTTGTGATGGCCGGTCGATTCAAACTTCTCAAAGCCGTCGCCGCGTCAGGTTCTGTCGCGGCGGCGCTGCTCGTCGGCAGCGGCGCCTTTGCGCAAAAGCCGCCGGCCGATCGCCCGAACAAGCTCGAAGCTCCGCCGGCACCACCGGCCAAACTGCCGCTGGTCCCGAGCGACCGCGGCAAGGGGCTCGATTTCCTGTTCGGTGCGCTGAAGGCGGCGCCCGACGACGACAGCGCTCGCCATGTCGAAGCCCGCATCTGGGCGCTGTGGACGCAGACCACGAGCGACACCACGGCGCTGCTCATGGCGCGATCCAAGGTCGCGGCCGACGCCAAGCAATACGATGTCGCGCTGAAGCTGCTCGACGCCGTGGTGAAGCTCAAGCCGGACTATGTCGAAGGCTGGAACCGCCGCGCCACGATCTATTATATGAAGAACGACTACGCGCGCTCGCTGCACGACATCGAAGAGGTGCTGAGTCGCGAGCCGCGGCACTTCGGGGCGCTCGCCGGTCTCGGCATGATCATGCAGGAACTCGGTGACGACAAACGCGCGCTCGACGCGTTCCGCCAGGCGCTGGCGATCAATCCCCACCTCGACAAGGTCCCCGAACTCGTCAAGACTCTGACCGAGAAGGTGGAGGGCCGCGATATCTGAGCCCGGCGCGAAACGAATTGCGTCCGGCGCGCGTAGCTAGTTCTGCGTGCGTCATGTGGTTCCGGTTCCCATCATGCTTCTGATCGCTGTTGTTGCTGCGCTGGCTCTGCTCGCGCTGCTGACGCGGCTTGGCACGCTGCGGATCGAGCGCCGCTATCCGCCACAGGGCGAGATCGTTCGCGTCGATGGCGGCCGTCTGCATGTGGTCGACCTCGGTCCGCACGGTCTCGATGAGCCGCCGATCGTGCTGCTACACGGCGCCAGCAGCAATCTGGGCGCTATGCGAGTCCCGCTCGGCGAGATGTTGGCGCAGCGACACCGTGTCATCCTGATCGATCGTCCCGGTCACGGCTGGTCGACGCGCGAGGCTCGCGTCGCGCCGCCTGACGTGCAGGCCCGCATGATCTCGCAACTCCTCGACCGGCTCGGGATCCCACGCGCCATCTTCGTGGTGCATTCGATGGCCGGTGCGATGGGCGCCCGGCTGGCGCTCGATCAGCCCGATCGCGTCGCCGGCCTGGTGATGCTCGCGGCCGCGACGCATCCCTGGCCCGGCGGCAGTGTCGGCAGGCTCAACGATGTGATGACGACACCGGTGATCGGCCCGCTGCTGGCCTACACGATCACTTTGCCGCTCGGGCTGATGCTGGCTGATCCCGGCGCACGGGCCGTGTTCGCGCCGCAGACGATGCCGGAGAACTACATCGATGCCACCGCGACGCCCTTGCTGCTGCGGCCCCGCAACTTCCTCGCTAATTCATGGGACCTGATCGGCCTCAACGCCGCGCTGACCGAGCAGGTCGGCCGCTACGCGCAGATCAAGGCCCCGACGGTGGTGATCCATGGCGATGCCGACTCGACGGCGTCGCTGTCCGTGCATTCGCGACCGTTCGCCGCCGAGGTTCCCGGCGCGAAGCTGATCGTGCTGCCGCATGTCGGACACATGGTGCAGAATGCTGCGCCCGAGCTGGTCGTCCGCGAGATCGAAGGTCTCATCGCGCGTCTGGACACAAAAGCACCATCGACCATCGAGTAGTCTGCAACATCATCAAACCAGGGAGAAACACATGAGCACGACATCCGGCTCGGCCAAGTGGCAGGGCGGCATCAAGGACGGCAAAGGCGCGATCTCGACCAAGAGCGGCGCGCTCAGCGACTATCCGTACGGCTTCGCCAGCCGCTTCGAAGGCAAGCCCGGCTCCAATCCCGAAGAGCTGATCGGCGCCGCCCACGCCGCCTGCTTCACCATGGCGCTGTCGCTGATCCTCGGCGAAGCCAAGCTCACCGCCGAGCAGATGGAAACCAAGGCCGACGTCACGCTGGAAAAGCAGGGCGATGGCTTCGCCATCACATCGGTTCACCTGACGCTGAGCGCCAAGATCCCCGGCGCCGACGACGCCACCTTCCAGGACCTCGCCGCCAAGGCCAAAGCGGGCTGCCCGGTGTCGAAGCTGCTGAATACGAAAATCACGCTGGATGCGAAGCTGATGAGTTGAGCGACCAACATCAGCTTTTCTGTCATTCCGGGGCGCGCCGTCAGGCGCGAACCCGGAATCCATATGTGGACGGCCCCCGAGCCACAAGGGATTCTGAGGACTGATCGGATCGCTTGCATCCATATGTGCGGCCTGTCGGTGCGGTCGCGATGGACCGCTGGCCAAGATGGCTTCCGCGACGCGAGCTCCAATCACCCTACCGGCCTTTGTGTGCCGATGGATTCCACGGATTGTCTCGCCTCTCGGTTCGATCGATCGTTCCATCTGTCTCCCGTTGCAGCTCCGGCTCGAGCGTCGGACTAATTGCCCGACGTTCGATCTCTCAGTCGGCGCGCGGCGATGCGCTCGGCATCCGCGCCCCGTCGTAAGTCTGTTGCGTGATCATCATCTTCCAGGCGATCCTGGCGATCTTGTTGGCGAGCGCCACCGCCGCCAGCTTGATCGGCTTGCGCGCCAGCAGCGCGACCAGCCACACCGAGGCGCGGCCGCGCCCATGCCGCGCCTGCTGGATCACCGCCATGG
>NZ_BADD01000425.1 GCF_000333455.1 Rhodopseudomonas sp. B29 | reverse complement strand
GCGTGGGGGAGGGCGAGCATCATTCCGCCGCCTCCGCATGCGCATGGCCGCTGCCGAGGTCCACGACCTTCAGCGTGGTGCGGATTCGCTGTGTCGTGCCGTCCTGGAACTTGATGGTCGTATCCACCGGGATGTCGGCCTTGCCGCTATAGATGCCGTCGATGATGTCGCCGTACTTTTCGTTGATCACCGAGCGACGCACCTTGCGGGTGCGCGTGAGTTCGCCGTCGTCGGCGTCGAGCTCCTTGTAGAGCAGCAGGAAGCGGCTGATGCGCTGCGCCGGCGGCAACGTCGAATTCACCGTCTCGACTTCGCGACGGAGCAGTTCGTAGACTTCGGGCCGCGACGATAGGTCGGAATAGGTCGTGAACGCGATGCGTTTCTTCTCGGCCCATTTGGAGATGATCGAATAGCGGATGCAGATCATTGCGGCGAGGTGGTCGCGGCCGGCCCCTAACACCACGGCCTCGGCGACGTAGGGCGAGAACTTCAGCTTGTTCTCGATGTATTGCGGCGAGAACCGCTCGCCGTGCGACGTCTCGGCGAGATCCTTGATGCGGTCGATGACGACGAGCTGGCCGCTCGCATTGAAATAGCCGGCGTCGCCCGAATGCATCCAGCCGTCCTTCATGTCGGCCGTCGAGGCTTCCTCGTTCTTGTAGTAGCCGAGATACATGTTGGGGTGGCGGACCACGATCTCGCCGATGCCCTGCACGTCGGGGTTCAGCACCTTGATCTCGATTTCCGAACCCATCGCCACGCCGGTCGTATCCGGATCGACCGCGTCCGGCTGGTGCAGCGTGTAGGCGCCGAGCAGTTCTGTCTGGCCATACAGCGTGCGCAGCGGCACGCCCATGGCGCGGAAGAACTTGAACGTATCAGGCCCGAGCGCCGCGCCGCCGGTCGCGGCCGAGCGCAGCCGCGTGAAGCCTAGCCGGTCGCGCAGCGCACGGAACAGCACGGCGTCGGCGAAGCCCGAATGCTGGCCGTTCTCCAGCGCGGCGAGGCCGGCCTTCATGCCGGTCTCGTACAGCTTCTGCTTCAGCGGCGAGGCGTCCATCACCCGCGCCCGCACGTCGGCGGCGATGCCTTCCCAGACTCGCGGCGCGAACAGCACGAAGGTCGGCGCGATCTCGCGGAAGTCATTCATCATCGTGTCGGGCTCTTCGACGAAGTTGACCTTGATCCGGCACAGCAGCCCTTTGCCGAGCGCGTAGACCTGCTCCATGATCCACGGCAGCGGCAGCACCGAGACGTATTCGTCGTCCGGCCCCTTCGGATCGAACGTCAGATACGTCGCGCAATGCTTCAGCACGCGCCCGGCGGCCAGCATCGCCAGCTTGGGATGCGCGGTGGTGCCCGAGGTCGTGCACAGGATGGCGACATCTTCGCCGCGCGTCGCATCGACCAGCCGATCGTACAGCCCGTGTTCGCGCTGGGCGCGGGCGCGGCCCATCGCGGCCAACGTGTCGGCCGGCAGAAGCCGCGGGTCGTCGTACTTCCGCATGCCGCGCGGGTCGGAATACACGATGTGCTTGAGGTTGGGCACGCGCTCGGCGAGTGTCAGCAGCTTGTCGACCTGCTCTTCGTCCTCGGCAAACACCAGACGGGCTTCGCCGTAACTCAGCAGATACTCGGCTTCCTCGTCGAGCACGTCGCGATAGAGTCCCAGGCTCATCGCGCCGATCGCGTGGGTGGCGATCTCGGCCGACACCCAGTCCGGGCGGTTGTCGCCGATGATGCCGATGACGGCGCCCTTGCCGAGTCCGAGCTCGACCATGCCGAGCGCGAAGTCATGCACGCGCGCCTGATAGTCCGCCCAGGTGAATTCGCGCCACAGCCCGAGGTCCTTCTCGCGCAGCGCGATGGCATCGCTGAACTCGCGGGCATTGAGGCGCAGCAGTTTCGGAAAGGTGTCTGCCGCTGCGGCGCGGCCCGCATAGTCCATCATGCGACGCGCTCCGCAGCGGGCGGATGCGACGGCAGGTCGTCCGGATCGCTGAGCGCCTCGTCTTCCTCGCCGAGATACGCGCGCCTGACGTGCGGATCGGCCAGCACCGCGGCGGGCTCGCCCTCGGCGATCTTGCGGCCGAAATCCAGCACCACGACGCGGTTGGAGATATCCATCACCACGCCCATGTCGTGCTCGATCATCACCACCGTCATGCCAAACTCTTCGTTGAGATCGACGATGTAGCGGGCCATGTCCTCCTTCTCTTCGAAGTTCATGCCGGCCATCGGCTCGTCGAGCAGGATGAGTTGCGGCTCCAGCGCCATGGCGCGGGCCAGCTCGACGCGCTTGCGCAGTCCGTAGGACAGCGTGCCGGCGGTCGCCTTGCGCACCGACTGCAAATCGAGGAAGTCGATGATCTCCTCGACCTTGCGGCGGTGCTCCAGCTCCTCGCGCCGCGCCCCGAGCCAGTACAGCGCGCCGGTGAGGAAGTTGTTCTTGAGCAGGTGGTGGCGCCCGACCATGATGTTGTCGAGCACGCTCATATGATGGAACAGCGCGAGGTTCTGGAAGGTGCGGCCGATACCGAGCGGCGCACGGGCGTTCGGCTTCAGCGCCGTGATGTCGCGGCCGCGATAGAACAGCTGGCCTTCGGTCGGCCGGTAGCGGCCGGAGATGCAGTTGACGATGGAGGTCTTGCCGGCGCCGTTGGGGCCAATGATCGAGAACAGCTCGCCGTCCTTGACGCCAAAGCTGACCTCGCTCAGCGCGCGGACGCCGCCGAAGCGTAAGGACACATTGCGGACTTCGAGCGCGTACTCCAACCCGTTCCTCCCCCTCGCAGCCGCCGGCGCATTGGTCGCGCCTGGTTCATGCTGCTGTTGCGGTGCCGCGTCGCAGTCGGCGTGGCTCCGCTTGCCGGACTCTATGTCAGCCGGCCGCCCTACGATATTCGACTATTTGAGTTTGGGGAAAGTGCCTGGACGCAAGCATGAAATTATATCCGCCTGCCGTTACCGCGGATTCGGCAGATACAGAGCGGGCGGCGACCCGATGTCGCAGGGCAGTAGAAGTTTTGCTGCATTGCAGCGGCGGCGCTGATTGCGACCAACGTCGGGAATAACTGCCGCCGAGAACTCAGCGCTCAGCGGATGTGTTCGTCGATTCGACGTACAACGCCGAAAACACCATGCCGATGAAGATCGAGATCATCGCCGCGCTGAATGCGTTCATCGAGAGCAGCCCGGCATACTGCTCGGGCTGGTAGAGATGCGGGGGCGCCGCGTAGCGGCCGTGCAGGAAGACGAACGCCGCGACGGGCAGGCCGGCGAGCGGCAGCATCAGCCAGCGCTCGCTGGGTCGAAACAGCACGCTGGCCAGCATGGCGCAGGGCAGCAGAAACAATTCGACGCCGGACGGCACCCCGAGCAGCCAGGTGCAGAACACGGTATTGCCGGTCGCGATCAGGCACAGCACGATCCGGCCGAGCCGCGAGCTGCGCCGCGCCAGCGCCGGCACCGCGGCGAACAGCGGCCCCGACAGCAACGTCAGCAGAAGCCACGGCATCCCGCCGAGGCCCGCCACGTAGGCGACATACATCGGATAGAACGGCCCGTTCCCCGCCAGCACCAGCGCCACCAGGTTGCCGGTGGCGGCGAACGGATCGGGGTTGGCGGCGTAGGCGGCGAGCCGGCTGCGGGCTCGGGTGAGGGCGGAAAGCATTCAAGCTCGCGATGGATCAAAATTGTTCTCGCGAAGGTAGCCCGGAACGCGGCAGCCGGGGAAGGGTGCGATGCTCCTCACTGAATCCCGCCGTCATGCCGGGACGCGCCACCGGGTCCGGCCTCTGGCCCGCCCGATGACAGGCTCCGCGCGAGGCCGGAATCCGCTCTGCAGCCGCAGAATGGAGACGGGAGGTCGATGCTGCGCCCCGGCGCGTCCAATTCGCAGGTCGTCGATATCGCCGCCGACCCGAGCTGAAGTCGACTATTTGGTGTCGACAGGCTGACGCCGACAAGCTCGCAGCAATGCTCCAGCGTCAGCCGTGCACGATCGAGCGTGCCAGCTCCAGCCAACGATCGGCGCCGGGTAGGACCTGCGCCCACATCGCGAGGCAAATGGCGAGAATGATGCCGCCGCCGAGCAGCAGGGTTCTGCGCCCATAATTGAACAGGATAGCAGCCAGCACCAGCACGGCGACGACAGCGGCGCGCACCAGCGGCGCGCCCAGCATGTACAGCGCGACGAAATAGATCGCGGCCGTCAGCCAAGCCCGCCAGTCGATATTGATTTCCAGCTCTTCCTGCATGAGCAAATTATTCCGAATATCTTGCCCCACGATCACCTTCCGGGAATGTTCTGGATAATCAGGCGTTGCTCGAAGTGCATCCAATCTGCTGATAGATGCAATTGCTTCTCAGAGCGGCTGCCGCCGCTACGCACCAGGACTCATCAGTTTAGTCGTGCTGGAGATATGTCGTCGCTCGCGCCGCTGTGTAAATAGTTCGTAGGTCGATCGCCTCACGACTTCTGTGGAGTGTCTCTATGACCGAATTCGTGTATTTCAGCCGGCTGACCGCTGATCGAGCTGCGCTCCGGGTCGCGAAAACGACTCGATGGTATCAAATCGTAAGATCCGGTTCGGCGCTCGCCCTCGCAGCGAAGACTTCCTTGGCGGCGAACAGGCCGTTCAGCGCCGCCGGGAAGCCGGCATAGACCGCCATCTGCATGATGATCTCGGTAACCTCGTCGCGGCTCAGCCCGACATTCAGGCCGGCCTCGATATGCACTTTGAGCTGCGGGGCGGCGTTGCCCATCGCGGTCAGCGCCGCGATGGTGGCGATCTCGCGCGCGCGCAGGTCGAGGCCGGGACGGCTGTAGATATCGCCGAATGGAAACTCGATTAGATAGCGGGCGAAATCCGGCGCGATATCGTCCAGCGCCGCCACGACTTTGTGCCCGGCATCACCGTCGATTGCCGCGAGCGCGCGCTTGCCGCGTTCGTATCTGTTGTGCTGGTCGCTTTTGTCTTGCGTCATCGTCCGTCTCCACCTGGCCGGCGTCGGCCGCATAGCCGGCGATCTTGGTGTCGAGGACGGACAGACAGGCTTTCAGCTCGGCGACATGCGCCGCGACCTGGTCGCGGTGCTGCTGCAGCAGGCGGCGGCTGGCCTCGTTGGTCACTGCGCCGCGGGCGCGGAGCCTGGCATAGGCCAGCATGTCCCGGATCGGCATCCCTGTCGTTTTGAGGCGCCCGAGAAATTCAATCCAGGTCAGGATCGACGCGTCGTAGTCACGTTGGCCCGACGAATCCCGCGCGGCGCGCGGCAATAGCCCGATCCGCTCGTAATAGCGCAGCGTATGGGCTGTCAGTCCGGTTCGCTGAGCGAGGTCGCCGATCTTCATGGCGTGTTCTGTCCGTCACGACGCCCTGTTGCTACAGGTTAGAGCGCGCTCTAAGTCAAGCGGCAATTCGCTGGCGGGCAGACAGGTGCAGGCGACTTAGACCTCCAGCCATTCCTTGCGCACCGCGGCGTTGTTCTTCAGGTCGTCCGGCGAGCCTTCGAACACGATCTGGCCATGGCCCATCACGTAGACGCGGTGGGAGATGCGCATGGCGATCGAGAGCTTCTGTTCGACCAGCAGAATGGCGACGCCGCGGCGGGCGATTTCGGCGATCAGATCGCCGACCTGCTGGACGATGATCGGTGCCAGCCCCTCGGTCGGCTCGTCGATCATCACCAGTTCGGGGTCGCCCATCAGCGTGCGGCAGATGGTCAGCATCTGCTTCTCGCCGCCGGACAGCACGCCGGCCGGCGTGTCGGCGCGAGCCTTGAGGTTCGAGAACATGTCGAGCATGTCGTCGAGCCGCCATTTGCCGGGATTGCGCGGGTTCTTGACGCCGAGCATCAGGTTCTGGCGGACGGTGAGGCTGGGGAAGATGTCGCGATGCTCCGGCACGTAGCCGAGGCCATGATGCGCGATCTTGTAGCTCGGCAGGCCGGCGATGTTCTTGCCCTTGAACAGGATGGTGCCGTGCGGCGGCACCTCGCCCATGATCGCCTTGACGGTGGTGGAGCGGCCGACGCCGTTGCGGCCGAGCAGGCTCACCACCTCGCCGGCGGCGATCTGCATATCGACGCCCTGCAGGATGTGGCTCTTGCCGTAGTAAGCGTGGAGATCCTTGACCTCGAGCATGGTCATCAGGCGGCCTCCTCGCCGAGATAAGCTTCCTTGACCTTGGGGTTGCCGCGGATTTCCTCCGGCGTGCCCGAAGCGATCACCTGGCCGTACACCAGCACCGAGATGCGATCGGCGAGGCCGAACACCACGCTCATGTCGTGCTCGACGATGAGCAGCGTGCGGCCCTCGGTGAGGCGGCGGATCAGCGACACCGCGCGTTCGGTCTCGGCGTTGCTCATGCCGGCGGTCGGCTCGTCGAGCAGGATGACATTGGCGCCGCCCGCCACGGTGATGCCGATCTCCAGCGCGCGCTGCTCGGCGTAGGTGAGCAGACCAGCCGGCACGTCGCGGCGCGAGGTGAGGTGGATGTCCTCGAGAATCTGTGCCGTGCGCTCCCGCACCACCGGCAGGTTGTCGACGTTCTTCCAGAATGCGTAGCGGTGCCCGGTCGACCACAACACGGCGCAGCGGAGATTTTCCCACACCGTCATGTTGGCGAACACGTTGGTGACCTGGAACGAGCGCGACAGGCCGCGGCGATTGATCTGGAACGGCCGCAGTCCGGCGACCTCCTCGCCGCGCAGCTTGATGCTGCCGGAGGTCGGCTTCATGTAGCCGGAGATCAGGTTGAACGTCGTCGATTTGCCGGCGCCGTTCGGGCCGATCAGCGCATGGCGCTCGCCCTGGGCGATCGACAGATTGATGTTCTGGATCACCTTGGTGGCGCCGAAGCTCTTCTCGACGCCCTTGATTTCGATCGCGGGGGTGTTCGATTCCATCGCGGGGCTCATGTGGCGTGCACCTTGGCGCGGGCGGCGCTCAGCGTGGCGTCCCAGGTCTGGCCGACGCGGGTCCAGCTCATCCGGGCGAGGATGAATCCGACGATGATAAGAACCGCCGAGATCGCCCAGACCGACGGCCGCTCGGCGTTGAACGGAATGCCGAACGCTTTGATGTTCGGGCTCTCGTTCGGATTGACGGTGTAGTGGACGATGGTTTCGATCATCATCATCAGACCGGTGCACAGGGCCAGCGTCGGCACCACAGCGATCAAATAGCTCGGCAGCATCCGCTGCAGCATGCCGGCGCGGATCAGCGGCCGGTGCATCATCAACAGGCCGGTGATGCCGCCGGGCGCGAACGCCACCACGGCGATGAAGAACAGGCCGAAATACAGCTGCCAGACCTGGGTCAGGTCGGACAGGCCGAGCGACAGCACGGTCACGAAGACGGCGCCGACGATCGGGCCGATGAAGAAGCCGATGCCGCCGATATAGGTGGAGAACAGCACGGTGCCGGACTGCGTCGCGCCCAGATAGGCCGAGTTGGCGATCTCGAAATTGATCGCCGCCAGCGCACCTGCGATGCCGGCGAAGAAGCCGGAGAAGCAGAAGGCCAGATATCGCACGACATGCGGATCGTAGCCGACGAATTGCACGCGTTCCGGATTGTCGCGCACCGCGTTGCACATCCGGCCCAGCGGGGTCCGGGTCAGTGCGTACATCGCGATGATGGCGATCAGCGTCCAGGCGGCGATCAGATAATAGATCTGGATCTGCGGGCCGAACGAGAGGCCAAACACCTTGAACAGCTTGGTGCGGTTCGCCGAGATGCCGGCTTCACCGCCGAAGAAAGTGCGCAGGATCAGCGCCGAGGAGGCGACCAGTTCGGCGAGACCGAGCGAGATCATCGCGAACGCGGTGCCGGATCGCTGCGTCATCACCCAGCCGATCAGCGCGGCGAAGAACAGTCCGGCGACGCCGCCGATCAGCGGCATCAGCGGCAGCGGAATCGGCCATTTGTGGAAGCCGACGATGTTGATCGCGTGGATCGCGAGGAAGCCGCCGAGGCCGTAATACACTGCGTGCCCGAACGACAGCATGCCGGTCTGGCCGAGCAGGATGTTGTACGACAGCGCGAAGATGATCGAGATGCCGACAAGGCTGAACGTCGTCAGCGAGCCGCCGGAGGAAAACACCTGCGGCAGCACCAGCAGCGCCACCGCGGTGGCGAGCCAAATCCCGTAGAACTTCAGCCGGTCGGAAACCGTCGGCCGCGGCGGCGCGGCGCCGAGCGCGGCGGCGTGAGAGGCGAGGTCGGTCATGATTCGCGGGTCCCCAGCAGACCCATCGGTCGGAAGATCAAAATCAGCACCAGCAGCAGATAAGGCATGATCGGCGCCACCTGCGCGACGCTGACGTTCCAGATGTCGCTCAGCCAACTCTGCGCCAGCTCGGGGCCGAGCGGCCCGAAGACCGATCCGAGCGAGCCGTTGATCGACACCGCGAAGGTCTGCAGCAGGCCGATCAGCAGCGAGGCGATGAAGGCGCCGGGCAGCGAGCCGAGGCCGCCGACCACGACGACGACGAACAGGATCGGACCGACCAGCGCCGCCATGTTGGACTGCGTCACCAGCGACGGCCCGGCGATGACGCCGGCGACGGCGGCGAGCGCGGTGCCGACGCCGAACACCAGCATGAAGATGCGTTCGACGTTATGGCCGAGATGCGCCACCATGTGCGGATGCGTCAGCGCCGCCTGAACGATCAGGCCGATGCGGGTCTTCTTCAGTGCGACCAGAAGGCCGAGGAAGATCACGACCGACACCGCCAGCATGAACATCTTGTAGGCGGGATAGTTGGTCGAGAAGATCGTGAAGGCCGGGAAATCCAAGAGTTCGGGCGTGCGATAATCGACCGGCACCTTGCCCCAGATGATCGAGACGATCTCCTCGATCGCGAAGGCGAGGCCGAAGGTGAACAGCAGCTCGGCGACATGGCCGTTCTTGTGAACGCGGCGCAGGCCGTAGCGCTCCACTGCGGCGCCGATCGCGCCCGCCAGGATCGGCGCAACGATCAGCCCGGGCCAGAAACCGAACCAGCGGCTGATCTGAAAGCCGAAGAACGCGCCCAGCATGTAGAAGCTGGCATGGGCGAAGTTCAGCACGCCGAGCATGCTGAAGATCACCGTCAGGCCGCTCGCCATCAGGAACAGGAGCATCCCGTACAGGACGCCGTTGAGGGTGGAGATGACGATTAGTTCGAGCATGATTTTGTCGGGCCCGTGACGAATGAACTCGTCATGGCCGGGCTTGTCCCGGCCATCCACGTTTGCTGCGTTGCCACGCCGAAGGCGTGGATGCCCGGCACAAGGCCGGGCATGACGGATGGACGCTTACGGCCGGTCCATCTTGCAGGTGGTCGGGATCACCGTCTTGTCGGTGTCGACCTTGGCGACTTCCTTCCAGCCCCAGCCGGTGTTCTCTTCGTCGAACTGACCCGCCGGGATCGTGCCGAACGAGGAGATGTAGATCGGCTGGAAGAACTGATGGTCTTCCTTGCGCATGAAGCCTTCGCCGCCATCGAGGACTTCGTACTTCATGCCTTCGAGCGCCTGAGCGACCTTCACCGGGTCGAGCGACTTGGCCTTTTCGGCCGCAGCCTTGAACATGCGCATTTCGTTCACGGCGCGCGGGTACCACAGGCTCAGACCGACCTTGGCGCGGAACGCCTTCTCGAAGTCCTGCGACGCCTTGTTCTGAACGTTGGCGAAGCCTTCGGTGATCTGGAACACCTGGTGATCGAGACCGGCCTGCTTGATCGCGGTCGGGCCACCGGCGCCGCCGGCGTAGTAGGTGTACCAGTTGACCTTGAGGCCGGCGTCGGCGGCCGCCTTCAGCAGCAGCGCGATGTCCTGGCCCCAGTTGCCGGTCACGACGGTGTCGGCGCCCGATGCCTTGATCTTGGCGATATAAGGCGCGAAGTCGGTGATCTTGAGCAGCGGGTGCAGCTCGTCGCCGACGATCTGGATGTCAGGACGCTTCTTCGCCAGCATCGCGCGGGCGGTGGTGCGGACCGACTGGCCGAACGAGTAGTCCTGGTTGATCAGGTAGACCTTCTTGATGGACGGCTGATCCTTCATGTAGTTGGTCAGCGCTTCCATCTTGATGTCGGAGTTGGCGTCCCAGCGGAAGTGCCAGAAGCTGCACTTGTCGTTGGTCAGGATCGGGTCGACCGCGGCGTAGTTGAAGTACAGCACTTCCTTGCCGGGATTGCGTTCGTTGAACTTGGTGACGAAGTCCGACAGCGCGCCGGCCACGGCCGAGCCGTTGCCCTGGGTGACGTAGCGAACGCCGGAGTCGATCGCCTTCTGCGCCTGGATCAGGCTTTCCTGGGGATTGGTCTTGTTGTCGAGCGGAACGATCTCGACCTTCTTGCCGAGGATGCCGCCCTGCGCGTTGATCTCGTCGGCGAGATACTGGAAGGTCTTGAGGCCGCCTTCACCGACGCTGGCGCCGCCGCCGGAGAGCGGATCGATGTAGCCGAACTTGACGGTGTCTTGGGCCATCGCGGCTGAGCCGAGCAACGGCAGAGCGATGACGGCTGCGAGAAGTCTACGCATGGTGGTCCTCCCTGTGAACCTTGGTTTGATATTGCCTCGCTGTTAGCGCAGATCGGTCCGGCATTTCAACTGCATCGTCGTCTAAGCGACGCCGCCGTCCGGTGACTTTTTGTGCGTTCGTGGATGATCGTTAATGAGGCAGTCCGACAGCCGGACGCTCGCGAGCGTGCGTCCGGTACCGCGCTCTTGATGAATTCCGCTCGATGGAACCAGCGCCGCGATCAACGCGGCGGACGTGTCGCCAGTGCAGTAATCATCGCGCTGATCAGCGGCTTCATGAAGAATGCGCCGGCCGGCGGAGTGATTGCGGCCGTCAGCCCGTGAGCCTTGAGTTCTTCCGACACCACCGGTCCCACAGACGCGATCGGCGTCGTGTCCAAGCCCTGTCGAAGCCGGTCCTCGCAGCCGCGCGCCTTGGCGACATCGAACAGCCGGCGCACTTGCCCCGAGCTCGTGAGCGCCAGCGCGTCGACGTGGCCTTGCGCCATTTGATCGATCGCGTCGACTACGTTCTGCTCGGCTGCGTGGGCATCGTAGGCATAGGGCAGCACCGGATCGACGGCTGCGCCTTGCGCGGTGATCGCGGCGACCAGTGGCGTATGGTCGCGGTCGGGATAAAGCTGCAGGCCGACGCGACGGCCTGCGAGGTCATAACCCTTCAGTGTCGCGATCACGCCGTCCGAGGTCGGTGCCTCGGCGGTGACGCTCGGCGCCAGTCCGAGTTCGCGCAGCGCCCGGCCGGGCTTGGGGCCGCGAATGAAGCTGCGGCAATGACCGAGCGCTGCGACGAACGCCGGCTCCCGCCCGGTCGCGCGGGCCAGCTTGGCCAGCCGACGCAGACCTTCGCCGGTGAGCAGCACCAGGTCGTCGAATGGCTGCGCGATCAACCGGTCGATCCAGGCCGACACCGGCGCCGGATCCGGCGCATCGACGATCTCGAACATCGGACATTGCAGTACGTCGGCGCCCTGCTCGGCGAGCAGGCGGGAGAACTGGGCCTCCTCGCGGGTCTCCAGGATCAGAATGCGATTGCCGTCGAGTCGTCCGACCATTGAGTGCCTTCCGCGCGAAGTCGCCGGCATCCTGCGCCTTGCGGCGGGATTGGCGCAAGCGGGGGCCGGTGCTAGAGCATTCGCAATCTCCCGCTCGCTGGATCAAGCCCGAAGATGCCGCATCACCAGTATGTTCTGACACTGTCCTGCCCGGACCGCGCCGGCATCGTCGCCGCCGTCACCACATTTCTGTTCGAGAACGGCCAGAACATTCTCGACGCTCAGCAATATAACGACACCGAGAGCGGCCACTTCTTCATGCGGGTGGTGTTCAACGCCGCCGACAAGGTGGTGCCGCTGCCGGCGCTACGCACCGGCTTCGGTGTGGTGGCGGCGAAGTTCACCATGGGCTGGCACATGCGCGACCGCGAGACCAAGCGCAAGGTGATGATCCTGGTGTCGCAATCCGACCATTGCCTCGCCGACATTCTGTATCGCTGGCGCATCGGCGAACTGTCGATGATCCCGACCGCGATCGTGTCCAATCACCCGCGCGAGACCTTCAGCGGCTTCGATTTCGGCGACATCCCGTTCTACCACATGCCGGTGACCAAGGAGACGCGGCGCCAGCAGGAGGCGGCGATCACTGCACTGGTCGCGCAGACCCACAGCGATCTGGTCGTGCTGGCGCGCTACATGCAGATCCTGTCGGACGAGATGTCTCAGCGCCTCGCCGGCCGCTGCATCAACATCCATCATTCCTTCCTGCCGGGCTTCAAGGGCGCCAAGCCGTATCATCAGGCGTTCGATCGCGGCGTCAAACTGATCGGCGCCACCGCGCACTACGTCACCTCGACGCTCGACGAAGGCCCGATCATCGATCAGGACGTCGAGCGCATCAGCCACCGCGACACCCCCGCCGACCTCGTCCGTAAAGGCCGCGACATCGAACGCCGCGTCCTCGCCCGCGCGCTGCACTACCACCTCGACGACCGCGTGATCCTGAACGGGCGCAAGACGGTGGTGTTCAACTGATTTGCCGAGCCGGCGTCGCTACACAGCAAGCGTCATCCTGAGGTGCCCGTTCGACTGCGCGCAAGCGCGGTTGAACGGGCCTCGAAGGATGAGCCACGCGCGCAGTGATAAGCGCACTGCCAAGTCATCCTTCGAGGCTCGCTGCGCTCGCACCTCAGGAAGACGCAAACCGGCATCGACTCCATAGTTCAAACAGAGATCGGGTCGGTCGATGCGGATATCAGCGCCGCCTGCGCATCATTGCGCCGGGCGAGCCGCGCCGGGCGTTTGGCCGGGCTGGGTGCCTTCGATCTTGGCGCGCTCGGCCGCCGGCATCGCCCGCAGCCGCTCCTGCTCCTTCATATAGGCATCGTATTTGGCGGTGCCCGGTCGCGGCGGCGCGTCGGCCGGCAGACCGCCGGCCCATTGCGGGACGTAATCGCCCATGCCTTCGGACAGCTTCTCGTTGATGGTGCCGCAGCCGGTCAGGCCGCACAGCATCGCTGCAGCGGTGAGGACGGCCAGCGAACGGGACAAACGGACACGCATCGAAGGGGGCGACTCAGGGTTCCGGAGGAGGGGACGGCGACTCTTTAGCATGCCGCCGGCGATGCCGCTGCGGTCTCGGTGAGGACGCGACACGATATCGGTTTGGCATACCTGATATCGCACCCATCATGCCGGCTTCCGTGGCATTGATGTGGCCGATCACGCGGCACGAAGACCGCGGACCAGGGCCGGAGCCCAGCCGCCGATCGGCGCGCCGCATCACTGACCAGACAGTTCGATCCCGCCGGCGCCGACATGGCGCGCGGATTTCAGCCGGGCGCGTTCTCGTGGTGCACGACTTCCGCCCTCTCTCACGTGGCTGAGCCGGATTGCAAGACTCCCCGGCCTCGCGTCGCTATGATGATTTTGGGACCAAGCCTCGGCCAAGAGGCAACAAGAGAGGAAGCATCCATGCGGATTGGCAAGAAGCGAATTGGCGAGTCAATGCTGTTGCGGGCGGCCGCCGTCGCCCTTCTGGGCGCGGCATCGACGCTCGCGGCGCAGGCGCAGGAGACCGTCAAGGTTGGCCTGATCCTGCCGATGACCGGCGGCCAGGCGTCGACCGGCAAGCAGATCGACAACGCCATCAAGCTCTACATGAAGCAGCACGGCGACAGCGTCGCCGGCAAGAAGATCGAGATCATCCTCAAGGACGACGCCGCGGTTCCGGACAACACCAAGCGCTTCGCCCAGGAACTGATCGTCAACGACAAGGTCGCCGTCATCGCCGGCTTCGGCATCACGCCGGCGGCGCTGGCCGCGGCGCCGCTCGCCACACAGGCCAAGGTGCCGGAGATCGTGATGGCGGCCGGCACCTCGATCATCACCGAGAAGTCGCCCTATATCGTCCGCACCTCGTTCACGCTGCCGCAGTCGTCCAGCATCATCGGCGACTGGGCCGCCAAGAACGGCATCAAGAAGGTTGCGACGCTGACTTCGGACTACGCGCCGGGCAACGACGCGCTGGCGTCGTTCAAGGAGCACTTCACCGCCGGCGGCGGCCAGATCGTCGAAGAAATCAAGGTGCCGCTCGCCAATCCGGACTTCGCGCCGTTCCTGCAGCGCATGAAGGACGCCAAGCCCGACGCGATGTTCGTGTTCGTGCCGGCCGGGCAGGGCGGCAACTTCATGAAGCAGTTCGCCGAGCGCGGCCTCGACAAGAGCGGCATCAAGGTGATCGGGCCGGGCGACGTCATGGACGACGACCTGCTCAACGGCATGGGCGACACTGCGATCGGCGCCGTCACCGCGCACATCTATTCGGCCGCGCATCCGTCGCAGATGAACAAGGACTTCGTCGCCGCCTACAAGAAGGAGTTCGGCTCGCGTCCGGGCTTCATGGCGGTCGGCGGCTACGACGGAATCCATCTGCTCTACGAAGCCATCAAGAAGACCGGCGGCAAGGTCGACGGCGACTCGCTGATCGCGGCGATGAAAGGCATGGCCTGGGAAAGCCCGCGCGGCCCGATCTCGATCGATCCGGAAACCCGCGACATCGTCCAGAACGTCTACATCCGCAAGGTCGAGAAGGTCGACGGCGAGCTCTACAACATGGAGTTCGAGACCTTTAAGGACGTGAAGGATCCGGGCAAGACGAAGAAGTAACTAGTCATTCGTCATGGCCGGGCTTGTCCCGGCCATCCACGGATCCGCGGACGGCGGCAGTTCGTGGATGCCCGGGACAAGCCCGGGCATGACGGGAAACTATCAACCCGTCATTCCGGGGCGCGCGTAGCGCGAACCCGGAATCTCTAACGGCCCTCAACCTCTGGATTCCGGGTTCGCCCGCTGGCGCGAGCGCCCCGGAATGACGATAGCGAAGTGATTGCGAGCCCATGACCCTTCTCACCATCCTGTTCGACGGCGTCGCCTACGGCATGTTGCTGTTCGTGCTGGCGTGCGGCCTGGCGGTGACGCTGGGGCTGATGAACTTCGTCAATCTGGCCCACGGCGCCTTCGCCATGGCCGGCGGCTATGTCTGCGCCGTGCTGGTCAACAAGGCCGGCTGGCCGTTCTTCGCGGCGCTGCCGTTGGCGTTCCTGGCCAGCGCGCTGATCGGCGCAGTGTTCGAGCGCCTCTTGTATCGCCACCTCTACAACCGCACGCATCTCGATCAGGTGCTGTTCAGCGTCGGCCTCGTCTTCATGTCGGTGGCGGCGGTCGATTTCATCATGGGCTCGTCGCGCGTGTTCATCGAGCTGCCGCAGGCGCTGCAGGGCCAGATCGACCTCGGCGGCGTCGGCATCGGCCGCTACCGGCTGATGATCATCGTCATCTGCGGCCTGCTCACCGCCGGCCTGCAACTCACCCTCGCCAAGACCCGCTTCGGCAGCCGGCTGCGCGCCGCGGTCGACGATCCGCGCGTCGCCTCCAACGCGCTGGCGCTGGCGCTCGGCAGTCTGCCCTATTGGGAAGACCAGCTGATCGACCGCCTGCGCCAGAAGAACGCGGCGTAGATAACAACCGTAGGGTGGGCTCGCTTGCGAGCCCACGTCTTGCAATCGGTGGGCACGCTTCGCTTTGCCCACCCTACGATCAGGAACCCGCGATGAACTTCGACGATACCCCGCAGGAAGCCGAATTCCGCGCCAAGGCCCGCGCTTGGATCGACGCCAACGCGCCCAAGCAATACGAAGACGAACTCCGCAAGTCGTCGCTCGGCCGCTTGCAACTTACCGGCGCTAACGTGCTCGAGGTCGCCAAGGAATGGCAAAAGAAGAAGGCCGATGCCGGCTGGGCGGTGCCGCATTGGCCGAAGGAATACGGTGGCCGCGGCTCGTCGCCGATCGAGCGCGTGATCTGGCAGCAGGAGGAGGGCGTTTACGGTAAGCTCACCCGGCTGTTCATCATCGGCCAGGGCATGTGCGGGCCGACGATGATGGCCTACGCTTCGGAAGACCAGAAGCGGCACTATCTGCCGCCGCTCGCGTCCGGCGAGAAGATCTGGTGCCAGCTGTTCTCCGAACCGGCCGGCGGCTCCGACGTCGCCGGGCTGCGCACCCGCGCCGAGAAGGACGGTGACGACTGGATCATCAACGGCCAGAAGATCTGGACCTCCGGCGCGCACTACTCGGACTACGGCATCCTGATCACCCGCACCGATCCGACCCTGCCCAAGCACAAGGGCCTGACGATGTTCTTCCTCGACATGAAGAGCAAGGGCGTCGAGGTGAAGCCGATCAAGCAGGCCAACGGCAATTCCGACTTCAACGAGGTGTACTTCACCGACGTGCGGATTCCCGACCGCCAGCGCCTCGGCGCCGTCAACGACGGCTGGAACGTGTCGCTGACCACGCTGATGAACGAGCGCATGTCGATCGGCGCCAGCCTCGCCACCGGCTTCCCGGAGATCTTCGAATTCGCCGGCAGCCTGATGCTCGACGACGGCCCGGCGATTGACGACCGCGCCGTGCGCAGCAAGCTGGCGAGCTGGGCGGTGCGCGAGAGCGGGCTGAAGTACACGGCTTTCCGCTCGATTTCGGCGCTGTCCAAGGGCCAGCGGCCGGGGCCGGAGAATTCGATCGGCAAACTGGTCGCCGGCTCGATGATCCAGGACATCGCCACCTACGCGCTCGAATTGCAGGGTGCCGCCGGCGTGCTGAGCGGTCCGGACGAGGCCGAGAGCGCCGGCAAATTCCAGGCGATGCTGCTGCGCTCGCCAGCCACCCGTGTCGAAGGCGGCACCGACGAGATCCTGCGCAACATCATCGCCGAGCGCGTGCTTGGTTTGCCGGGCGACATCCGGGTCGACAAGGACGTGCCTTTCAACCAGATTCCCACCAAGGGGCGGTGAGCCGCCAAACCACGCGCTCGTCATTCCGGGGCGCGAGCGAAAGCTCGCGAACCCGGAATCCCGATATGTTCTGCACCCGAGCGTCCGCCCCACGCGTTGCAGATTCCGGGTTCGCTCACTACGTGAGCGCCCCGGAATGACGATCCCATTTAAATGAGGCCGATGCTGATGACCGACACTGCTGCCACCGCCGCCCCCATCGACGTCCTCGAAGACCTCATGGCGGCGCGGTATTCGTGCCGCGGCTTCAGGCCGGATCCGGTGCCGCGCGCAATCATCGAGCGCATTCTCGGCGCCGCGCAGAAGACCGCGTCGTGGTGCAACAGCCAGCCGTGGCAGGTGGTGATCACCTCGGGCGAGGCGACGAAGAAGTTTCGCGACGCGATCTATCCGGCGGCCGCCAGCGGCGCGCCGATGTCGGGCGATTTCGAATTCCCGCGCGAGTATCGCGGCGTGTATCTCGATCGCCGCCGCGAGAGCGGCTTCCAGCTCTACAACGCCGTCGGCATCGCCCGCGGCGACAAGGCCGCCGCCGCCCAGCAGGCGCTGCAGAATTTCAACTTCTTCGGCGCGCCGCACGTGGCGATCATCTCGAGCGACGAAGCCCTCGGCGTCTACGGCGCCGTCGATTGCGGCGGCTACGTCACTTCGTTCATGCTCGCCGCCCAGGCCCTCGGCGTCGCCACAGTCCCGCAAGCCGCGCTGGCGTTCCACGCCGGCGTCGTCCGCCAGCACTTCGGCCTCGACGACAGCCGCCGCATCGTCTGCGGCATCTCGTTCGGCTATGCGGATACGGAGCACAAGGCGAACAGCTATCGCACCAACCGCGCGGCGATCGGAGAAGCGGCGACGTTTGTGGATGAGTAGGGCGTAGATGGTCGAGCAGCACAGCGAGCGATCCGCCCACCTTCGCGTCGCACTCACCCTCTCTTTCGTCATTCCGGGGCGCGCGTAGCGCGAGCCCGGAATCCATATCCCCTGACGACTGTTACTTAGGCGAGGCGTCGCATCGCAGTGCCCTGATGCGATCTCCGGGAGTATGGATTCCGGGTTCGCCGCTACGCGGCGCCCCGGAATGACGAACGCGAAGATCGAGGGTGAAACGTTCAAAACCGAGGCGCGCGCTTCTCCTTATACGCCGCGATGCCTTCCTTGATTTCGTCGCTGCGCATCGACGCTCGTGCGCGGGTGTCCGCAGCCGCTTCATCCAGCATCCCGCGCGCGAATTCGTTGATGGCTTGCTTCATGCCCGCCATCGCGTTCGGCGCATTGCCGGCGAGCGTGGTGGCGAGCGCATCGACTTCGCGGTCGAGGCGGTCGGCCTTCACCAGTGTCGTCAGATAGCCGATGCGTAGCATCTCGGCGGCATCGATGCGCTGGGCAGTCAGGAACAGCCGCTTGGCGTTGTCGAGGCCCAGGCGCGAGACGTAGCGCTTGATGCCGCCCGGGTAGTAGTGCAGCCCGAGCCGCGCCGCCGGCATGAACATCTCGCAGGCGTCCGAGCCGATGCGGAAATCACAGGCCAGCGCCAGATCGGTCGAGCCGCCGTAGACACCGCCGTTGAGCCGGCAGATCGTCGGCACGCGCAGGTCTTCCAGCCGGTTGGCGACGCGTTCGAACGCCGAGCTTGGCGTCTCGCTGTCTGCTTCGGATTGCGAATTTTCGGCGATCTCGCCGAGATCGAAGCCGGCCGAGAACGCGCGTCCGGTGCCGGTCAGCACCAGCACGCGGATCGCGGCGTCCGCCTCGATCTGATCGAAATGCGCCAGCAGGGTCGTGAGGTCGTCGGCGACGAGGCGGTTGAGATGCCGCGGCCGGTTCAGCCGGATGGTGGCGCGGGCGCCGTCGATGGTGAGCAGCGGCGTCGAATCGCCGTCCGTTTCGGTCATGGGTTACAGACTCCGGAGGAACTAACTGTTCTCGGCCGCGCGCCGCCGCGCTTCGGCGTCGATCGTGGCGGCGAGGTCGGGGTGTCGCGCCATCAGCACGCGGAAGTCGACGAGGTCGAGGATCAGCAGCCGTGAGATCGTGGTGGTGGTGATGTTGGCCGAGCGCACATTGTTGCCGAGCAGCGCCATCTCGCCGAAGAACGCGCCGGGGCCGAGCCGCACTTTCTTGCCGGGCAGATCGACTTCGACCTCGCCGGAAGCGATGAAGTACATGCAGTCGCCGGGCTGGCCCTTCTTGATGATGGTGACGCGCGGCGGCAGATCGATGGTGCGCAGCATGTTGGTGACGCCGGCGATCGCCGACGGCCCGAGTGCGGCGAAGAACGGAACTCTGCTGACGGCTTCCCAGGTCTTGAGGAAATTTTCGCGACGCGTCTCGGCGGCAAAGCCGGTCGCCAGAATGCCTGTCCACAGGCCGAAGACGCCCAGGCCGGAGATCATCACCAGCGCGCCGACGACGCGGCCGAGCGGCGTCACCGGCACCACGTCGCCATAACCGGTCGTGGTGAGAGTCGTCACCGCCCACCAGAAGGTCGCCGGCAGGCTGCTGAAGGCGGCCGGCTGCGCCTCGTGCTCCAGGGCGAATTCGGCCACCGACGCGACGAACAGCACCGTGAGGAAAATCACCGCGACGCTGATCAGCGACGCCGATTCCAGCACCATCACCCGCCGGAGCTGACGCAGCCCCGAGATGCCCGGCACCAGCTTCAGCACCCAGACCACCGCGCACAGCCACGCCGCCTGCGCACCGACGCCGACCGCGAAGGCGATCGGCACCGCGAGCGCCCCGGCGGCGTCGGCGATCCCCGCGAACGACGCCGCATAGACGCTGGCACGGCGTACCCGGATGGCGACCCAGACCCGATAGCTCCATTCGGCGATCATCGCAGCAAGGCACAGCGCCAACGCCGCATTGATCGCCACGGCGGCGGCGGCGTAGACGCCGTCCACCGTCATGAGCGTCAGCAGGGCGAGCCCGATCGCGGCCGCGAGCCGTCCGGCGCGCGAAAGGCCACGCCCGGTGGTCGGAGCCAGCATTTGCAGGAGGGGCGACACGCGGCGAACTGATGCCTCGGACCGGGCCGGCGCGGGTCCGGCGATGGAAACTGCGCCGAAACCTGCCTGCGCCGCCTTACGGCGTCAACGTTGGCGGTGCCCGGTGGCCGGGTACGCTTTTGCCGGCGGATCGTTTATATTCGGGTCGTTCTTCGCGTGTATCGGCGGCCGCGAGCGGGATTGACCGCCTGCGGCCGATTTGGCGTGGCGGGGCCGCCGCGCTGACAATTCCGTTGTTCGGTAGATTGGACGACCCCGATGGATATGTCCCAACTCGCCCATCACGCCGGCATGGCCGGCGGTTTGTTCGCGACGATCTTCGTGGTCGCGACCTACACGATGCGGACGATGATCCCGCTGCGCGTGTTCGGCATCCTGACCAACCTGGCGCTGATCGCGGCGTCGATCCCGACCCACAACTATCCGGTGCTGGTGCTTCACGGCGTGCTGCTGCCGCTCAACGCCTGGCGGTTGCATCAGATGCTTCAGCTCGTCCGGGACGTCAAACGCTCGGTCAACAGCGACCTGTCGATGGAATGGCTGAAGCCGTTCATGACCGAGCGCAAATGCGAAGCCGGCGAGGAGCTGTTCTACAAGGACGAACGCGCCGAGGAGATGTTCTACATCGTCAGCGGCCGCTTCCGCCTGGTTGATCCGGCATCGAATTGCCGGTCGGCGCCATCGTCGGCGAACTCGGCATGCTGTCGCCGTCGCACACCCGCACGCAGACACTCGAATGCATCGAGTCCGGCGTTGTGCTCGGCGTCAGCTATCGCCAGGTCGAGGAGCTGTACGTGCAGAACCCCGAGTTCGGCTTCTACTTCCTGCGGCTCGCCAGCGCGCGGCTGTTTCAGAACATCGACACGCTGGAAAAGCGGTTGGCGCAGACCGAAATCGCGCCGCCGGCCGAAGTCGTCGCAGATACGGCGTAGCACATGGCGGCCTATCTCGACGCGTTGCGCTCCACGCTGGCCGAGCTGCTCGGTCAGAACGAGCTGGAGACCCCGGTTGTCCTGCCGCAGCAATTGCCCGCTGCGTTGCGCGGCGATGTCGAGCAGGCGGTCGCCATTCTGATCACCTATCAGAACCCCGGCTATGCCCAGCTTTATCTCGAGCGGCTCGGCCGCTTCGCCGGGCGGCGGGACGTATCAGAGGTTCTGCTATCGGAAATCGCCCGGCTGCTGCTCGACCGCATGGCCTATGAGGACCCGATCCGCATCGCGCAGCTCACGCTGGATGAAGCGGCGATCGGTCCCGACGGCGTGCCGGCGCGCCGCGTCGATAAGAAATGCCGCTTCCGCATCGACGAGATGGTGGCGGCGCTGCCCGAGGTGGTGGCCGATCCGGTGCTCGATACGCTCGGCCGCGTCGGCTTGCTGCACATGCCGATGAAGATACGCTTCAACGCCACCGATTGGCTCGGCGTCCGCCGCTTGCGTATCGAAGCTTCGCTGCGCCGCTGGCGGCTGCTCTCGGTCCGCTATGCCGTCGAGCGCGTCTGGGTCGAGCGCTGGCTGCATATGATCGACCGCGCGCTCAGCCAGCGGCCGGACAGCGTGATGGCGATCGTGCACAGCGCCACCATGGTGCGCGGCTATGGCGATCACTATCGCTACGGCATGGCGAACTGGAGTCTGATCATCGACACGCTGATCAAGCCGGCGCTGTGCGGCGATCTGCAGTTGCCGGATCTGCCTGCGGCGATCGCGGAGGCGAGGGCAGCGGCATTGCCTGAACGCAAGCAGATCACATTGCGGCGGGTGATATCGGCGATTCGCGTGCGCGCCGGGGCATCGCCGCTGCCGCCGGCCAAGCGCGCCCGCCGGCGCAATCGCGCCCGGCTCGAAGTTGATACCAAGCTACCTCCCGCATGAGCGAGCTTGGTCGAGCTGACGTGTTTTCAGGGTTATCTGCACGCCCAAGGCGATGCCTGAGACGCCGCGTGCATTCAGCAAAGGGAAGTGCCATAAATCTCGGCCGGCCGCTCGGGCCGGCCACGATGCTCAGCGCTCGTGCGGGGTATGTCGATCGGCTCGCTTCGCGGTTGCTGGTTCGTCTCTCCCGCAGGGCTCAGCAAAGGGCGCAAGCTTTGATCCTTCCGCAGATGTCCTCGACCATTGCCGTAGGTGCACTGAACGGGATGGATGTTACTCCTCACGGTCAAGCACGTTTTCGCCGATTTCATCTTCCAGAATTCGTGGATGGCGCTCGGCAAAGACAAGAAGACCGGCTGGGCGCTGCCGCTATTGGCGCATTGCGCCGTTCATCTGGTCCTCACCACCTCGCTGCTGTTAATCCTCGCGCCGCGCTTCTGGTTTCTCGGGCCGGTCGACTTCCTGATTCATATCGCGATCGACCGCGCCAAGGGTTTCTGCGTGGCGACGTTCGAGATCACGTCGACGGATCGCTGGTTCTGGTGGCTGATCGGGACGGACCAGGCCTTGCATCATTTGACAGGTTTCGGGTTGTCTATTCTGCTTGCTGCCAACGCCTGATTGTTCTGCTGATCGGCGTTCAGGCCGCGCTCCAGCCGCTAGCTGCATTTCGACGACAATCTATTTGCAAATGGTTTGCTCTGATCGTTAGTCCCGTAATTTTACCGGGTCTCGAATTAACGCGTGGACGACGGCTGTTAACTACCGTCGTTGTGCGAAGCGCCTATTCGAAATCGGAGGGATCGGCTCCGCGGTTAACGCCGGGTGCCGATGTGATGGCCAGTTTTTTCGAATCCCAACTCGACTTCATCTACTTCTTCTACGGGCTGGGCTTCCTTCTGCTCGGGGTGCTCTGCCTTGCCATCGCCAATCAGCAGAATTCGCGTTCCGCCCATATGCGGTTGCTTGGCCTGTTCGCCTGTTCGCACGGCGTGCTGGGATGGATCGAAACGGCGACGGTCGTAACGGCCGATACGGCCTGGCTCAGTGCAATCCGCACGGCGCTGATGGTGATCTCCTTTGGCCTTCTTTGCGAATTCGCCCGCCGCGGTCTGGCGCGGCTTGGCTTCTCGATCTCGGCCCTCACCTACGTGCCGGTCCTGGCTGTGCTGATCTTCGCCGGCTACTTTGCAGGGCTCGACGGGGCCAAAGTTCTATCTCGCTACTTGATGTGTCTGCCCGGTTCGCTCGGCGCCGCTGCGGTCATTCTCGCCGACCGCCGCGTCCCGCATCAGGACGGCCGAACGCTCATGGCCTGCATCGCCGGCGGCTTCGTCCTCTACGCGCTCTGTGCAGGCTTCATCGGCGAACCTGCGCCATTCTGGCCTGCCTCGCATATCAACCAGGACTGGTTTCTGAGAGAGACCGGAATTCCCATCCAACTCCTCCGCGGAGCTCTCGCGGTAGCGCTTGCGGCTCTGGTGTGGGGAGCCTGGGGCCAGCGCCTCATGAGGGCGTTCAATTCGCCACGCTACAGCGACTACCTCAAGAAGCAGTTCGTCGGTGTCATCGCGACGATGGCCGCGATTCTGGTCCTCGGCTGGGCGCTGACCGATGTGCTGGGCAATCTGCATCGCGCCCATCTTGAGTCCGAGGCCTCCGGTGACAGTGATCTGCTGGTCGGACGATTGAGCGGCGCTGTCGCGCCGGCGGATGCCGTGGTGCGGTTGCTGGCGCAATCCGGCGATGTTCAGCGCATGCTGACGAGTGGTGATCAGGCCGGTCAATCGGTGCTCGATTCCCATGTGGCAGCGGCGGAGGCCGTTCGGGGCATGATCGTCGATGCGTCGGGCAGGGTGGTCGACACCTCGGAGCGCCGCGAGGCTGCGCTGCTCGGCATGCCCTACCAGCAGTCGAAGTCATGGTTTGGCCGGGCGATGGTCGGCGACCAAGGCCGCGACCTCGAGATCGATCCGATCACTGGGGCGCGCGACTACGTCACCAGCGCGCCGGTGCGTGACAGCAGCGGGAAAATCATCGGCGTCGCCATGTTGGAGAAGTCGCTGGATCCGCTGGCTGGCGATCTACGTCACTTCGATCAGCCGTTCTTTCTTGTCGACGCTGGCGGGCTGGTGTTGATCACCAACCAGGCTTGCGAAATCCTGAGGGCACTGTGGCCACGGCCGGACCTGGTGCCATTGCGGCTCAACGATCGGATCGCCGGGCATCCGCCGGCGCTGCTGAGCCATGAGGTGTTCGGCGGCGAATGGACCAGCTACGCCGGTCGTCCTTCGTACGTCCTGCGACGTCCGCTGCCGGACACCTCGCTGTCGCTGGTGCTGGCGCTGCCGGCAACTGGTCTGGTGCCGAGTCGACTGCTCGGGCTCATCGTCACGTCGCAGGTGGCGATGGCGGCTTTGTTCTATTTCTTCGGCCGCGAGCGCGGCGTCCGTGATCGGGTTCAGCATCTGCGACGCGTGGCGTTGCAGGATCGTGCACGGGCGCTTGCGGAGCAGGCTGCGACCGATCCGCTGACCGGCCTGTTCAATCGCTTGCGGTTCAACGAACGGCTGGAACACGAATTGATCAGCCGGCAGCGGACCGGACGGCCATTCTCATTGATCTTCTTCGACGTGGATCACTTCAAGGAGGTCAATGATCTTTACGGCCATCCGGCCGGCGACCAGGTGCTGGTGCGAATGTCGCAAACCATTGCTGCAGCCTTGAGGCGAACCGACATGCTGGCGCGGTGGGGTGGCGAAGAGTTCGTCATCTTGCTAGACGAAACCGACGTGCTGGCCGCCGCCGAGGTGGCCGAGAAGCTTCGCCTGCTCGTCGCCCACATGGTGTTCGATCAGGTCGGTCGCGTGACGGCGAGTTTCGGCGTCGCGGAAGTCGCCGCCGACGACAATGCCGAGACACTGATGTCGCGCGTCGACAATGCGCTGTACCGCGCCAAGCTCAACGGACGCAATCGCGTCGAAGTCGACGCGCCTCTGATTGACGCTGCCGCGCTCTCGCCCGTCGACTAGGCAAGTTCCTCCTCGGGCGGGATCAGAACTGCCGATACGACGACAGCGATGCTGTCGCGGCGAGGCGCAACGTGCGCCTCGAACCATGAACAGCGGGCACCCATAGTCTCACATCCGGATTCGCGAGAGCGATCAGGCGCTCAGCCTGTTCGCGTTCTGGTCTGGTGCGGAGTTTTCGGCTGCGCTTGTGCCGATGCCGGGTAGTTTGCCGGTGAACCTCGCGTTGGCCTTCATGAATTGCTGCTGATACGCGATGACGTCTTCGAGCAGCCGGGCCGATGCGCTGGCGGCCCAGTCCTGATACTCGCGCCACACGTCGAGCGGTGTTGCGGCTTCACCCATGCGGCGAGCTAACTGCAACGCCGCCTCGGTGCCGGCCTTGCGGCGCTCGAACCAGCCTTCGGCATATTCTTTCATGCTGCCGAGAAGGCTCTCTTCGCCCTGCCAGAAAGTGACGCCGAGCGGAGCGTAGCTCTTGGCCGTCGGCTGCAGCAGATTCGGGAACAACGTCACGGGATCGTTCATCTGAAGTCTCCATCGTCACGAATGCCAGATGGAACCAGCCGGAGGCCCACGATGAACCAAGCGCTGGGTCCTCTGGCTAAAGCAATATTAACTTAGTTCCGGAAGCGCGCAGCTCACAATCGCTCGACCCTCGTCACGGGAACCGCGATTCGTTCCATGCAGTTGCGAAAGTGAGTCGCATCACAAACGCAATCATGAAGTAGTGGTACTAGGGGACTTAGTTAACCGGTCGTTTACAAGTTAGACAGCATCCTCGGCATCGGAAAAACGTTCGGGAGAATGCCGATGTGGTCGAGCCGCGAAGCTTTCGGAGAAGACGTTTGTCCTGTCCAGGATGATCTCCTGGGTCAGATGTATCGCGCCAACGAGCACGGTCTGCCGGTCCTGATCGACAGCGTGTCGTCGGACGTCCGCGCCATGCTGGCGCTGTTCTGCTACAAGCGGGCGCATCTGCATCCGCTTGCTCTGGCGATCGCCGCAAGCTGCGAGCAGCGTGATCTGATCGCCGCCGGCGGCCGTGTCGGGTCGGTGCTCTACGCACTGTCGCGGGAAGCCGCGCCGCGAAGGGTGACGACGAGCTACAGCACGCGCAAGGCGATCTCGCTGTCGACCGCGCCGCTGTCGCACTTCGCGCCGCTCGATCAGGACCTCGATCTCGACGAGGACGAGCCGGCGCCGTCCGTCGCCAGCTGAGGCTCTTTGCTCAGGTGAGGGGCGCGAGCCCGAACTTGCGTCGCGCCATGTTGCATTCCGCGTCTCCGGGCAGGCAGACGCGGCAAACATCCGGCCGCAGGTCATAGATCGTGCAGGCGGTAGCTTGGCCGATCGTGCCGGCCAGCGCCGCGCAGCGATCGCCGTCGCAGCGCATGCCGGATTGGCGGTCGTTCACCAGCGCCGCCGGGATAGCATCGAGCGCCTCATCCGGTTCGATCGTAAAGCGCGGCCAATTGGCCGAATAGCCGCAGCAGGCGCCGCAGCTCTGGCAGGGATTGTCCACGATGTCGCTGGCGCCGGTCATGGCGCCGGTTTACGCCTCGGCGCGCTGTCACGCCATGGCTCTCAAAGTGTGGGCGGCGCAGGTTGATGCCCGGCTGGAAAGCTGCGACGCTTCGCAAATTCCGTCCGAGCCGAACCCGCCAGCATGACTGATCTGTTCGATACATTGACCGAGCCGCTGCCGCAGCGGGAGGAGATTGCCGCCAGCGCCGTGTTGCTGCGCGGCTTCGCGCGCCCCGGCGATCGCGATGTGCTCGACGCAATCGACTCCGTGATCAAGCGCGCGCCGTTCCGCCACATGCAGACGCCGGGCGGGCACGCCATGAGCGTGGCGATGACGAGTTGTGGCAGGGCCGGCTGGGTCACCGACCGCCGCGGCTATCGTTACGCCGCGGACGATCCGGACAGCGGCCGGCCGTGGCCGCAGATGCCGGACGTGCTGAGCAGCCTCGCCCAGCGCGCAGCCGCCGAGGCGGGGTTTGCCGACTTCGATCCCGACGCCTGCCTGATCAACCGCTATGTGCCCGGCGCCAAGATGGCGCTGCATCAGGACAAGGACGAACGTGACTTTTCGGCGCCGATCGTCTCGGTGTCGCTCGGCCTGCCGGCGATCTTTCAGTTCGGTGGCATGGCCCGCAGCGACAAGCCGCGCCGCTACGAACTACGCCACGGCGACGTGCTTGTCTGGGGCGGACCGTCGCGCCTCGTGTATCATGGCGTGCTGACGCTGAAGGACGGCGAGCATCCGCTGCTCGGCCGCCAACGCATCAACCTGACGTTCCGCAAGGCGCTGTGACGCGCGGCGGTGCCCGGCGCGAGCCGGCCGATGAGGACATGGAAGGAGAGGCGATGACCGATCTGGCGATCGACGAAGCCGTGGCCGACCGTGACGGCGGTGTCAGACGCGCCGGCGTCTATATCGCCTGGTTGCAGCTGGTGTTCACGCTGGGCTGGACCACCTACGTGATCTATCTCCCGAAGCTCGCCGCCGAGGTCGGCATCGCGCCCGGCGCGGTGATCCTGATCCTGATGCTCGACCAGGCGATCTTCACCATCACCGACACCGTGATGGGCGTCGCCGCCGACAAGGTCGCGGCGGTGGTCGGCCGGCTCGGCATCTTCGTCGGCATCGTCACCGCGTTGTCCTGTGCCGCTTTTGTGGCGATGCCGTTCGTCGCCGGCGCCGGGCCGAGCGCGCAGATCGCTTTCATCGCAATCATCGTGGTGTGGTCGGCGACCTCGTCGGCGCTCCGGGCGCCGCCGCTGACGCTGTTCGGCAAATACGGCGCACGGCCGTCGCTGCCGTTCCTCTCGGCGCTGACCATGCTCGGTTACGGCGTCGCCGGCGCGGTGTCGCCTTATCTCGGCGTGGTGATGAAGGACATCGATGCGCGGCTGCCGTTCGTGATATCGAGCCTGGTACTGCTGGTCACGACGCTGTCGCTGATCGCGGTCGAGCGCTCGCTCGCGCATCGGCCCGCCGCGCGGCGGCCGCGGCCGCCGGCCAAGCAGCTCGGCCGCGTGCCGGTGGCGTTCATCGGCGCCATGCTGCTGCTGGCGCTCGGCTATCAGATGCATTTCGCCGTCAACACCGCGCCGTTCTTCCTGCGTTTCGCCAAGCCGGACGATCTGCAATGGCTGATGCCGGTGTTCTGGATCGGCTTCAACATCGCGCTGTTTCCGGCCAGCATTGTCGTCAAGCATCGCGGCGGGCTGATGGTGATGGGTGCCACCGGCCTGCTCGGCGCGGTCGCGGTGGTCGCCGCCGAACAGGCCGGGAGCCTCAATCTGATGATCGCGGCGCAGTTCGTCGCCGGTGCGGCATGGGGGTGCATGCTGATGAGCGCTGTGTCGGCGGCCCTGGCGATCGGCCAAACGGGTGCCGAGGGCAAGCTCACCGGACTTGTGTTCTCGGCGCTGGCGCTGGCCACCTTCGCGCGGATGGCGGCGGTCGCCGGCGGACTGCAGAAGCTGCCCGACTACGCGCCACTGTTGCATTGGGCGCCGGTGGCGTGCTGGTCGGTGGCCGGCGCGGGCCTGCTGGTGCTGGCGGCGTCGCGGCTGCGGCCGACGGTGGAGACTGCGTAGCAGCCCGAGAGCGGCGATGTTTTCGTCTGGGGCGGCCCGCTGTGCGTCGTGTATCACGGCGTGCTGGTGCTGAAAGACGGCGAGTCTTCGCGGCTCGGCCGTCAGCGCATCAACCTGACGTTCCGCAAGGGGCCGT
>NZ_BADD01000426.1 GCF_000333455.1 Rhodopseudomonas sp. B29 | reverse complement strand
CACCCGGCTGTTTTCGGGGAAGGCGACATGGATCGGCAGCGACGCGCTGGAGTAGCCGTAGGGATATTTCGAGGCGAGCAGCGCGTCGCCGATCAACAGCGTCGGCTCCATCGAGCCGGACGGCACGTAGAACGGCTCCGCCAGCGCGGCCTTGCCGACCAGCACGATCGCCACCACGGCGGCGAGCTGCGTCAGTTGCGATGCCCAGCGCCGCAGCGTTCCGCCTTCCGAAGTCTTATCCGCTGTGTAGATCATCCGCCAGTGCCTCCGACCGTAATTCTGTCCATCCGCAGCGTCGGCTGGCCGACGCCCACGGCAGCGTGTTCGCGCTGTGGTTCATCTGCTGCCTGTCGGCGAGGCCCTACGTCCGCACGGCGCTGGCCGCAGCGGTTGCGATCGTTCAACTCGCGCTGCTGCCGGTCATCGCCAACACGCCGCGCATTGCCCGGGATCTGGAATGGCCGGTGTGGGCGAGCTATCTGTCGAGTGGCCTGCCTGCGCTGATTCCGACGTCGCCCGACACCTTCTACTTGAATACTCCGGCTACGCCGGAGGGCCCGCTGGCGCGATTCCGGTCCTGGCTCGGGCGCAACATCGGCGATGTCGCCGGGCGCAGCGATCCCTCGGCCTGCAGCGGCACCGCCGGCCCGGTCATGCCGCTGCGGCTCTTCTACGTGCAGCACGCGCGCACGCCCCCAATACACGAGCCGGTTTGGATCAGCAGGGGGACCGCCTGGGACAATGCCCGCAATCGTCCCGTGCAGCTGGTGGCTCTGGTCGATGCCGAAAATCGCGTGGTCGGCTTCGGTCTGCCCGGCTTCCGCAGCGACCAACAGGCGCCGGCCGCGGCGGCGAAGACGGCGGGTTGGACCGCGATCTTCGCCAGCGAGCCGCGCCGGACCGTCCGCGCCTATGGCATCGTCGATGATGGGCAGCGGATTTGCCCGTTACCCAATAACCGCTACTTCCCGCTGGAGACGAAGTCGCTGACCACGGAGGCCTTCGTCGGTGGCGTCGAGATACTGCCGGGGCGGCAAATCGTGCAGCGCTTCAAGCCCGAGCATCGACTTGAGGCCGTGACGCTGAAGCTCGTCACATGGGGGAAGCAGCCGAGCCGCTACACCATCCGTTGGCGGATCGTTGCACGCCGCGACGGACGAGCCATCGAGCTCGGCGCGGGCACGATCGACAGTACTCGTGTCAGCGACTGGCAGCGTTTCGAGCTACCGATCGCGACGGTACCGCCGGAGGTGCCCGACCAGGTCGAGATCGTGTTCGGCGCCGACAGCGACCAACCCCCCGCCGCGCCGGTCGGGCTGCCACTCTACCGGCCCGATCCGCAAGCCGCTCCCCCGCCGGCGGAAGTCGACGGCGCCGCGGTCGCTAACGGGGGCTCACTTGGGCTGGATATTTCCTACGCGCCATAATACGGAGAAGGCGTATCTGGACAGGGCATCGTCGTAGTGCTGCTCGACGATTATCACGGGAAAGAATGGCGGACAGAGGTTGTAGTCATGCGAGCGATATTGAAGTAAATTGCCTTGACGACAGTGCCGCCGTTGCGGCGGATCCAGGAGCATCGTCACGCGCTTCTCGCTCAGGTCCGCGAGTTGTCCGAGAAGCTCGCCGTTGCCCAGGAGCGCAAGGATGGGCAGGAATATCGCGATTACCTCGACACCAATGCGGCCGTGCTGCAATATCGCGAAGCCTATTATCAGGCGCGCGGGCATGTTGCGCCGGGGGCGGCGCTGCCGACTGCCCGCGCCTGGCCCAAGCCGGATACGCCCGGGCTCAGCTACAAGCAGAAGCTGACCGTCCACCTCGATCTGGCCGGCAAGGGCGTCGAGATCGGCCCGCTCAATCTGCCGCTGCTGTCGAAGGAGGAGAGCAACGTTCTCTATGTCGATCACCTCGACACCGACGGCCTGCGCGAGAAATATCCGACGCTGACCGACATCGCGCCGATCGATCTGCCGATGGTCAACAACAGCCTCGCCGATACGCTGCGGCCGGTGGCGCCGGTGGACTACGTCGTCGGCTCGCAGGTGATGGAGCACGTCCCCAACCCAATCGGCTGGCTGCAGGATCTGGCGACGGTGATCAAGCCGGGCGGGATGCTGGCGCTGTCCTTGCCCGACCGACGACTGACCTTCGACCTGTTCCGCGAGGAGAGCCGTCCGTCCGACATGGTCGAGGCGCATCTGCTCGGCGCGGTGATCCCGAGCGTGCAGGCGGTGTACGACAATCAGTCGCTCGCCACCGCCATCAACATGCATTGGGCGATCCCGGGCTCGCTGTATCCGCACGACGTGGTCGCCGGCCGGGGCGCGGTGTCGCCGCCGAAAGCCGCGACCAATCATCTCGAGCTGACGCAGGTCGCGCTGTCGGGCAAATATCTCGACGCGCATTGCTGGGTGTTCACACCGGCGTCGTTCCTGGTGCTGATGGCGCAGCTGGCGTCCGACGGATTCCTGCCGTATCGCTGCGCCCAGTTTTATCCGACCAACCCGGTGTCCTACGATCGCGGCAGCTCGAGCTTCACCGTGGTGCTGGAAAATGTCGGAGACCGGATCTCGAACGCCGACAAGCGGCTGAGCTTTCTGATGGCGCTCGGCGACTGACGCTCGCACGGCGCCGCAGACGCGCAGCGCTGGCCGGCCTGGACCGGCGCGTCAGCGGCGGCCTGTCCGGAGGCAGGCGTCCCCTGCGGAACCTCGTGCACGGGCCGGCGCCGGAACGCTGGACCCGCTGGTCGAACTGTGGCTTAAGCACTGCGGCGAGCCTGGCCGGCTCGCGATCCTGCTGCCGCAGGGCCGCCCTCCACCCATCCGGGGCTCCCGCGGGGCGCCCGATGCGCTTGAATCGGGGCAGGTGTCGTTTATACGGGCGCTGGCGCGGGCGCCGATAGGTGCCCGCCACCTCAGAGTCGCCCAGCTTGGAAACGCGATTGATGTCTGCAACCTTCCAAAACCGTTCGCAGGCCCCGCCCGGCCGAAGCTGTTCGTCCGCGGCGGCACCAGAGGTCGCTCGAGGCGGCGATGTCCGACGTCCTCGCCCGATTGTCGGCGTGGCCGCTGTGGGGCCGGAATGGGCTGAACGACATCCTGCAGCGCTATCGCCGCTCGATCCTGGGGCCGTTCTGGCTGACCGCCAGCATGGGGGTGATGGGGGTGTCGCTCGGCACGCTCTACGCCGAACTGTTCAAGACCTCGATTCAGGATTTCCTGCCGTTCCTGTGCATCGGGCTGTTGATGTGGAACTTCATCGCCAGCTTCCTCACCGACGGCGGCGCGATTTTCACCACGTCGGAATCCTACATCAAGCAGATACGGCTGCCGTACTCGCTCTACGTCTATCGCGCGACGTGGAGCAAGCTGATCATCTTCGCCCACAACTTCGTCATCTACTTCGGCGTCATTCTGTATTTCCGGATCTGGCCCGGCGCTGCGGGGCTGTTGTTCATTCCCGGCCTGATGCTGGTGCTGCTGAACGGCGCGCTGGCGACGGTGTATATCGGCATCCTCTCGGCGCGGTTTCGCGACATTCCGCAGCTGATCAGTTCGGTGGTGCAGATCATCTTCTTCATCACGCCGATCATGTGGAAGCCCGAACTGTTGTCGCGGCGGGTCTACATCGCCGACCTCAATCCGTTCTTCCATCTGGTGGAGATCGTGCGGGGGCCGCTGCTCGGCCAGGTTCCGACCCTGTTCAACTACGCGGCGGTGTTGTTGATCACGGCGATCAATCTGGGGCTCGCCGGCTACGTCTTCACCCGTTTCCGCTCGCGCATATCCTACTGGATCTAATTCGATGGCCACCGACAACATGCTGACCGAGCTGAGTCTGAACAACGTCAGCGTGTCGTTTCCGATCTATCACGGCGGATCGCGATCGCTGAAGAAGAGCCTGCTGTTTCGCGGCTCGGGCGGCCATCTCGCCAACGACGCCAGCCACCGCATCGTCGTCGAGGCGCTGCGCAACGTCACCACGCAGATCCAGGCCGGCGACCGCGTCGCGCTGGTCGGCTCCAACGGTGCCGGCAAGACCACGCTGCTGCGGACCATGGCCGGCATCTACGAGCCTGTGTCCGGCACCGTCGAGAGCCGCGGCCGGATTTCGCCGATGTTCGACATCGGCCTCGGTATCGACACCGAGATCAGCGGCTACGACAACATCCGCATGCGCGGCCTGATCCTCGGCATGACGCCGCAGGAGATCGAGGGCCACTTGCAGGAGATCGTCGAGTTCACCGAACTCGGCGACTATCTCGACATCCCGGTGCGGACCTATTCGTCCGGCATGATGACGCGGCTGACCTTCGCGGTGGCGACCTGCTTCGCGCCGGAGATCCTGCTGATGGACGAGTGGATCATGGCCGGCGATGCCGGTTTCATCAACAAGGCCCGCAACCGCATCGAGAACTTCGTCGCCAAGGCCAGCATTCTGGTGCTGGCGTCGCACAGCCTCGAGACCTGCCGTCAGTTCTGCAACAAGGCGCTGTGGATGGATCAGGGCATGGTCAAGGCCTCGGGCCCGATCGACGCCATCCTCGACGAATATGTAGGCGCGACGCAGCGCTGAGGCAGTGACTGAGTCCGCGAGTTGACCCGGCGTGCCGACGCCGAACGGGTGCGGCTTCAGAGCCAGCGTTTGCGCCGCTTGAAGCTCTTCAAATTCTTGAAGCTCTTCCGCTGATCACCGGCGCCGCCGAGGTAGAATTCCTTGACGTCCTCGTTGTCGCGCAGTTCGTCGGCGGTGCCGTCGAGCACGACCTTGCCTTGCTCCATGATGTAGCCGTGGCTGGCGACGGAGAGGGCGGCGCGGGCGTTTTGTTCGACCAGAAGGATGGTGACGCCGAGGTCGCGGTTGATCTGCTTGATGATCGAGAACACCTCCTTCACCAAGAGCGGCGACAGGCCCATCGACGGTTCGTCCATCAGGATCATCTTGGGCCGCGCCATCAGCGCGCGACCGATCGCCAGCATCTGCTGCTCGCCGCCGGACAGATAGCCGGCGAGGCCGGTGCGCTCCTTCAGACGCGGGAAGTAGTTGTAGACCATCTCGATGTCGCGGCCGACCTCGCGGTCGCTGCGGGTGAAGGCGCCGAGCCGCAGGTTCTCCAGCGACGTCATGTCGGAGACGATGCGGCGGCCTTCCATCACCTGGAAGATGCCGCGGCGGACGATGCGGTCGGGATCGATGCCGTCGATACGGTCGCCGTCGAACACGATCTCGCCGCGCGTGACGTCGCCGTCTTCCGTTTTGAGCAGCCCCGAGATCGCCTTCAGCGTCGTCGACTTGCCGGCGCCGTTGGCGCCGAGCAAAGCCACGATCGCGCCCTGTGGCACGTCGAGGCTGAGTCCGCGTAGCACGAGGATCACGTCGTCGTAGACGACCTCGATGTTGCGGACGCTGAGCAGCGGGGCGGGGGCGGCGGCGGGCGACGGCGGGCTGTCGGTTTGGGCGGTGACTTGCACGACGAACTCCGAAGTTGATTTTTGCTGGCCACGAAATCGAGCCCGCGGCGTCGCACAGAACCTCTCCCCGCGTGCGGCGAGAGGTCGGGCCGCATCGTCAGATGCGGGCCGGGTGAGGGGGCGCTGCAGCGGGGCCGAGCGGCTCTGACTCGCGGAGACGCCCCCTCACCCCGACCCTCTCCCCGCACGCGGGGAGAGGGAGCGCTACTCAGTGCCCGTCAACTCACCACCCAAACCATTCCGGCTTGCGCGGCAGGTCCACAGTCTTGACCTTCTCGAGCTTCACGGTGCCTTTGGCGATCAGGTCCTTGAGGTCGCCGTCGGTCGCACCGGAAACGCGGGCACGGTAGAGATCGACCTTCATGGTCCCGCGGTGGTCCTTGTCGGTCCACGTGGACGGATTGCAAACACCCTCCATGCCCGCCGGCACCCAGTCCTTCTTCTGATAGAAGCCCTTGGCGACGTTCTCGCCGGTGGCGCCGCCGTTCTTGGCCGCCCACTCGATCGCTTCCTTCATGTACAGCGCCGAGCACACGCCGGCGACGTAGTGCACCGGGCGATAGGCGGTGCCGGACGGGTCCGACATCTTGGAGATTTCCTCCACCGTCTTCATGCCGGGCGCGTTGCCGCCCCAGGCCACCGCGGTGCGCAGCGGGAAGATGACGCCGTCGGCAGCATCGCCGGCCGCCTTGGCGCCGTTCTCGTCCATGCCCCAGACGTTGCTCATGAACTGCACGTCGACGCCGGCCGCCTTGCAGGCCTTCATCACCGAGATGTTGGACGCCGCGGTGTTGCCCAGATACGCGTAGTTGGCGCCCGAGCTCTTCAAGCTGAGGCACTGAGCCGAGTAGTCGCCGGGCGCCAGCGCGAACACCAGCGGCGGCAGCACTTCGAAGCCGAGCTCCTTGGCCAGCGCTTCGCCGGCAGCCTTCGGCGCGTTGGGGTAGGGATGGTTGGCGCCCATGTGGACGAACTTCGGCGCGCCCGGCTTGCCCTTGGCCTTCCAGTCTTCCGCCGCCCACATCAGCTCGGCGCGCAGCGCGTCCGAGTAGGACGGGCCGTAGAAGAAATTGTACGGCGCCGGCTTGGCCTTGCCGCTGGTGCCTTCCGGATCGGTCAGCGCCGCCGCGTAGGAGCCGGACAGGTCGGGGATCTTGTCGTTGGCGAGGAAGCCGGTCAGCGCCTCGGTATCGGCGGTGCCCCAGCCCATGATCGCCGCGACCTTGTCGCCGCCCGACCATTTCTTGTACAGCGCGATCGCGCGCGGCACCTGATAGCCGTAGTCGTTGGTATCGACATTGAGTTGCTTGCCGGCGACGCCGCCGTGCTTGTTGACCCAGGCGAAGGTGTCGGCGACGGCCTGGCCGTAGGGCGTGCCGACGTCCGATGTGCCGCCCGAGTAATCGGCGAGGTGGCCGATCGCGATTTGCGCCTGCGCACTCGCAGACGTCGCGGCGATGACGAGCGCCAGCGCGGCGCTGCCGAGCAGTGATTTCATGGTCATGTTCGTTGTCCTCCGGTCCTTTCAGAAGTCGAGGTCGTTTGTTGTTTTTGTCCCCAGCGCCGACCTCAATGCGAGAAGGGGTAGAGTTTCCAGTAGGCCTTGATCTGCCGCCAGCGATGCGCCAGCCCGTCCGGCTCGAACACCAGAAAGGCGATGATGATCAGCCCGATGGCGATCTCGCGCAGGAAGGTCAGATTGTTGTTGAGCTCGAGCGCGCGGTCGATCGCGCCGCCTTTCAGCGCCACGCTCAGCCACTCCATCGATTCCGGCAGCAGCACCACGAAGGCGGTGCCCATCAGCGTGCCCGAGATCGAACCGATGCCGCCGATGATGATCATGGCGAGGAACAGGATCGAGCGCTCGATGCCGAAGCCTTCGTTGGAGACGACGAGCTGATAATGCGCGTACAGCGCGCCGGCGATGCCGGCGAAGAACGCCGCGAGGCCGAACGACAGCGTGCGATATTTGGTGAGGTTGATGCCCATGATCTCGGCCGAGAGATAATGGTCGCGCACCGCCACCAGCGCCCGTCCGTCGCGGGTCCGCATCAGGTTGGTCACCAGGATGTAGCAGACCAAGAGATACGCCAGTACGACGTAGAAATACTGCTTGTCGCCGCGCAGCACGAAGCCGAACAGCGAGAACGGATTGGCCGAAGCCGGCACCGAACCGCCCGAGAACCACTCGGCGCGCGAGAAGAAGTCGATCAGGATGTACTGCGCCGCCAGCGTGGCGATGACGAGGTAGAGGCCTTTGAGCCGCGCCGCCGGCACGCCGAACACCAGCCCGACCAGTGCAGTGACGACGCCGGCCAGCGGAATGGTGAAGAACACCGGGATCGCGGTGGTGTTGTTGATGTAGGCAGAGGTGTAGGCGCCCAGCAGAAAGAACGCGGCGTGGCCGATGGAAATCTGGCCGGTGAAGCCGACCAGGATGTTGAGCCCGAGCGCGGCGATGCCGAAGATGCCGATCTGGATCAGGATGGTCAGCCAATAGCTCGACAGCACTAACGGCGCGAAGCACACCAGCACGATGGACAGGATCACCGCGTTGCGGCTGGTCCGGGTCGGGAAGATCGTGGTGTCGGCGGCGTAGGAGGTGCGGAAATCGCCGGCCGGGATCAGGGAAGCATTCGCCATCAGATGCGCTCGATATCCTTGGTGCCGAACAGGCCGTAGGGCTTGATCATCAGGATGATGATCAGCACGTAGAACGGCGCGATCTCATAAAGATTGCCCCAGTGCAGATATTCGCTGTCGATGTACTGGGCGATGTTTTCGAGCAGGCCGATGATGATGCCGCCGAGCACGGCGCCGCCGATCGAATCCAGGCCGCCCAGGATGGCGGCCGGAAACACCTTGATGCCGTAGGCCGACAGCCCCGACGACACGCCGTTGACGACGGCGACGACGACGCCGGCGACCGCCGACACCGTCGCCGAGATCGCCCACGCCATCGCGAATACGCTCTTCACCGAGATGCCGAGCGACTGCGCCACCTGCTGGTTGAACGCGGTGGCGCGCATCGCGAGGCCGTATTTCGAGACTTTGAAGAACCATGCCATGCCGATCATCATGGCGATCGAGACGACGAGGCTCATGACATAAACGGTCTGGATCTGCAGCCCGGCGATCGAGACCGACTGCGTGGCGAAGATGCGCGGGAACGGCTGCGGGTTGACGCCGAAGATCCATTTCAGCGCCGCCTGGAACACGGTCGACAGCGCGATCGTCACCATGATCACCGAGATGATCGGCTCGCCGATCATCGGCCGCAGCACCACGATCTGAATCGCGATGCCGAACACGAACATGAACACCAGCGTGAGCGGCATGCCGAGATAGAACGGCACCTGATACTTCGCCAGCAGCGTCCAGCACACCCAGGCGCCGATCAGCAGCAGTTCGCCCTGCGCGAAATTGACGACCTGCGTCGCCTTGTAGATCAGCACAAAACTCATCGCCACCACGCCATACAGCGTGCCGACCACGAGGCCGTTGACGAGGAGCTGGATCAGAAGGTGTGAGTTCATTGCATATTCACCCACGTCATTGCCGGGCTTGACCCGGCAATCCATCCTCTTCGAACGATGGATGCGCGGGTCAAGCCCGCGCATGACGCCCTGATATGTTGCGTCCTCTCCACGTCATGGCCGGGC
>NZ_BADD01000427.1 GCF_000333455.1 Rhodopseudomonas sp. B29 | reverse complement strand
TCAAACTGGGCCCCAGCTCCAAGAACAGCGGTTACATCGACTGGAGGTACTGGTGGACCTCGGGCAGCATCGAAGAGGATTGGAATGCGGCTCGAACTACAGCTCACGCAACAAGACCATGAAATGCGGGTCCTCCAACAACAACATCAGCAACTGGAACGGTTGCGTCATGGATCGCGGCACTGCGACCCCGCCGGGCACCAATGACGGCTACGACGTCAAGGTAACGCCACCGATCACCTCGCCGCAGACGCTGGCGTCCTACTATCCGGCCGACCAGTCATCCTACTGCCCGCAGCAGATCGCACCGCTGAGCTATGATTGGAGCAGCCTGAAATCGACCATCAATGCGATGAAGCCCAGCGGCGGCACCAACCAGCCAGTCGGGCTGGTGTGGGCGTGGCAGACACTGCAGCAGACTGAACCGTTCAACGCGCCTGCGGAGGATTCCAACTACGTCTACAAGAAGGCCATCATCCTGCTGTCGGACGGCCTGAACACCATGGACCGCTGGTACGGCAACGGCTCGAGCTGGTCGGTGGACGTCGACAACCGGCAGAAGAAACTGTGCGACAACATCAAGGCTGCCGGCATCACGCTCTACACCATCCAGGTCAACACTGGCGGCGACCCGACTTCCAGCGTGCTGCAGTACTGCGCCAGCGGCTCCAGCAACTTCTTCATGCTGACCTCGGCCAGCCAGGTGATCTCGACCTTCAATTCGATCGGAACCTCGCTCGCGAAACTGCGCATCGCCAAATAGGAGCACTGGGCGCTCATGGCCCGCCCCTAGGCAAGACGGGGGCCGATCGCGAAATGGCCGCTTGGTTCCCGCCGATTCGAGAAATTCTCGCAACGGTTGATTAACCTTTTGGCAACCCGCCCCTCCTACCCTGAGTCCCTGTTCGTCCGCAGCCTACAGAAAATGCCGTAAGCACAGACGCTACACTGC
>NZ_BADD01000428.1 GCF_000333455.1 Rhodopseudomonas sp. B29 | reverse complement strand
CTGCCTTCAGCAAGCGCGTGCTTGCTGTCGCTGTCGCACATCTCGTCGATCTTCGCCTGCGAGACGGTGGCGCACGGCCCGAGCACGAAGCACGATCCCTCGACGGCGTAGACTTGCGACACCGAATTGTTCACCTGCCAGCCGAGCGCCGGAGCGAACGGGTCGTACAGCGAAAAACTCGGACACGCCGCGACGTGCACCTGCTCGTTCTGGGCGTACATCGCGAACTTGGACAGTGGCTGCAGATGCTCCCAGCAGCACAGCGCGCCGAGGCGGCCGATATCGGGCCGGTCGTGCACCGCCAGATCGCTGCCGTCGCCTTCGCCATAAACGGTGCGCTCGACATGCGTGGGCCGCAGCTTGCGGCGCTTGGCGATGGTCTCGCCGTCCGGTCCGATGATCCATTGCGCGATATAGAGGCTACCGCCATCCCGCTCGGACAGCCCGAGCACCGCAGTGAGCCCGGCCCGCTTCACGGCGTCCCGCAGCTTGTCGGCCTGCGGCGAGTCGTAGCTCAACGAATTGTCGAAGTAACGCTGGACGAAACCGCGGCCGAGCGTCCAGGCCGGCGAGTCCAGCCAGACGTACCAGGGATACCCGGGGATGAAGACCTCGGGAAAAGCGATCAGTTTGGCGCCATTCGCCGCCGCTTCTTCGATCAGCGCGATGGTCTTGTCGACCGTCGCATCGAGGTCCAGCCAGACCGGCGCGGCCTGGACCACTGCTACTTTGTATTTCGGGTGTGTCACTCCCACTGCAACCTCCTGTATTGCACAGTTGATCATCGGATTTGATCCGTGCATCTTATTGAGGCGCCGGCGACGATACTCGTCCAGGACGGCAGGAAAACTCGACTCGATTTCCGCAGCGGCTCGGTCGCCCAGGGAGCTTCAACGATGTCGACCCGGTTCACGGCAAACGAAGCGCCGCCCCACAAGCGGCTTACGCTTTGGCAGGACATCATTTGCGATGTCTATGTTCAGCTTGATTGCACGTCCGACAAGAAGGGCAGCGCCTTCCACGGCTCCATTTCTCGCGCGCCTCTCGGCCGTTCGCTAACTTCAACTGTTTCATCATGCGCACAGCGGGTGTCGCGCACACCGGCACGGATCGCCCGCGCCCAGGATGAGTCGGTGCTGATTGCGCTCGGCACCACCGGCTACGGCGGCGTGACACAGGACGGCCGCGAGGCGGTGATCCGCCCAGGCCAATTTGCCTTCTATGACACGACCCGACCTTACGAACTGCAATTTGACGGCGACTTCTCGCAGCGTATTTTTCAGGTGCCGCGCGAACTGATCAATCGCCGGATACGCACTGAGGATCTGACCGCCACCGTGTTCTCATCGGAGCACCACCTCGACAAGCTGGCCTACGACTTCATCTCATCGATCAGTCAGCTCGCCGGCCGGATCGATGACGATACCGCGAACCGGCTCACCGAGCAGGCGATGGATCTCGTCGCGATGGCGATCGCCAATCGTCTCGGTGATACGCGCGCCACAACCTCTCACCGCTCCGCGATGCTGCATCGCCTCAAGGTCCACATTCAGAGCCGGCTGCATGATCCGGAGTTGTGCGCGTCAGACGCGGCTGCGGCGCTGGGCATTTCGCCGCGCTATGTCAGCGATCTGTTCGCCGACGACGCCACCTCATTCCAGCGCTATTTGCTGGCACAGCGGCTGGAGCGTTGCGCGCGCGACCTCGCCTCGCCGCAGCTGGCACGCCGCCAGATCGGCGAAATCGCGTTCGCCTGGGGCTTCAACGACCTGTCTCACTTCGGCCGCGTCTTCCGCGAGCGCTACGGCCAGTCTCCGCGTGACTATCGGCAAAGCCGGCATTAGCCGGAGATCGTCCGGGGTGCCCCTGCGGCGTCTGACGAGCTGGAGCAGTTCTGCCTTTGAGCTCTGCTACAAGTACACCCTCGTGGTGAGGAGGCGCGAAGCGCCGTCTCGAACCATGGGCCGCAGGCAACTCGTGGCGCCATCCTTCGAGACGCCCGGCTACCGCCGGGCTCCTCAGGATGAGGACTCAGTGCCTCTGAAAGCATGCTGCTGCTTGATCAAGTTATGATCTGCAGAATTGCTTCAGCTTATTATTCCCGTCGCGTTGAAGTAGCAGTCGGGCCAAGCTCCATCCCAAACGAAAAAGGCCGGCGATGTCTCGCCGGCCCTTGTTCGTTCTTTCTGCTCAGCCCTCAGGCGCCGACCAGCGGATCGCTCGGCGCCGGCCCCTTGGAGCCGGGCTTCGGCTTGCGGGCCGCGCCGCGCTTCTTGGCGCTCGGCAGCTTCTCCGGCTTCGGAGCGACCGGGCCTTCGACGAACTCGAAGCCGATCTTCTCGAGCTCCACGCCGGCGACACCCTCGTCCTTGACCAGCACCACCTTGACGTGGCCGCCGTCCTTGAGCTGGCCGAACAACACCTCGTCGGCCAACGGCTTCTTGATGTGCTCCTGGATGACCCGGGCCATCGGCCGCGCGCCCATCTGCTCGTCGTAGCCGTGCTCCACCAGCCAGGCCTTGGCGGCCTCGGTCAGTTCGATCGTGACGTCACGATCGGCGAGCTGAGCTTCGAGCTGCAGCACGAATTTCTCCACCACCATGCCGATGACGTCGGCATTGAGGTGCGCGAACGACACGATAGCGTCGAGGCGGTTGCGGAATTCCGGCGCGAACTGCCGGTTGATCGCCTCGTGATCGTCGCCTTCGCGCTTGCTGCGGGTGAAGCCGAACGCCTGCCGGGCCAGATCGGCCGCGCCGGCGTTCGTCGTCATGATCAGGATCACATTACGGAAGTTGACCTGCTTGCCGTTGTGGTCTGTGAGCCGGCCGTGATCCATGATCTGCAGCAGCACGTTGTAAAGGTCCGGATGCGCCTTCTCGATTTCGTCGAGCAGCACGACGCAATGCGGATGCTGGTCGACGCCATCGGTGAGCAGACCGCCCTGATCGAAGCCGACATAGCCGGGAGGCGCGCCGATCAGGCGCGAGACGGTGTGCCGCTCCATGTACTCCGACATGTCGAAGCGCAGGAGCTCGACACCCAGTGTCGAAGCCAGTTGCTTCGCCACTTCGGTCTTGCCGACGCCGGTCGGGCCGGAGAACAGGTAGCAGCCGATCGGCTTCTCGGGCTCGCGCAGGCCGGCGCGCGCCAGCTTGATCGAGGCGGACAGCGATTCGATCGCCTTGTCCTGACCGAACACAACGCGCTTCAGAGTCGTTTCGAGATGCTTGAGCACCTCGGCGTCATCCTTCGACACGCTCTTCGGCGGGATCCGCGCCATGGTCGCGACGGTGGCTTCGATCTCCTTGATGCCAATCGTCTTCTTGCGCTTGTTCTCGGCGAGCAGCATCTGCGCCGCGCCCGACTCGTCGATCACGTCGATCGCCTTGTCCGGCAACTTCCGGTCATGGATGTAGCGCGACGACAGTTCGACGGCCGATTCGATCGCCTCGTTGGTATACTTCAGCTTGTGATAGTCCTCGAAGTACGGCTTGAGGCCCTTGAGGATCGCAATCGCGTCCTCGACGGTCGGCTCGTTGACGTCGATTTTCTGGAAGCGCCGCACCAGCGCGCGGTCCTTCTCGAAGTGCTGGCGGTATTCTTTGTACGTCGTGGAGCCCATGCAGCGGATGCTGCCCGAAGCCAGTGCAGGCTTGAGCAAATTCGAGGCATCCATCGCGCCACCGGAGGTCGCGCCAGCGCCGATCACGGTGTGGATCTCGTCGATGAACAAGATCGCGTTCGGGTGCGCCTCGAGCTCCTTCAAGACTTGCTTGAGGCGCTCTTCGAAGTCACCACGATACCGCGTACCAGCCAGCAGCGTGCCCATGTCCAGCGAGAACACGGTAGCCGCGGCAAGCACCTCTGGCACTTCGCTGTCGACGATGCGCTTCGCAAGACCCTCGGCGATCGCGGTCTTGCCGACGCCGGCTTCGCCGACGAACAGCGGGTTGTTCTTCTGGCGGCGACAAAGCACCTGGATGGCGCGGTTGATCTCGGCGTTACGGCCGATCACCGGATCGATCTTGCCGTCGCGCGCCTTCTTGTTCAGGTTGACGCAATAGGTCTCGAGCGCGTCGCCCTTCTTCTTGGCGTCGTCGCCGCTCTTGGTCTCGGTCTCCTCGTCCACGCCACGCACCGGCCGCGTCTCGGAGACGCCGGGGCGCTTGGCGATGCCGTGGCTGATGTAATTGACCGCGTCGTAGCGCGTCATGTCCTGCTCCTGCAGGAAATACGCAGCATGGCTCTCGCGCTCTGCGAAGATCGCGATCAGCACATTGGCGCCGGTCACTTCTTCGCGGCCACTCGACTGCACATGGATCACGGCGCGTTGAATCACGCGCTGGAAGCCGGCAGTCGGCTTGGCATCTTCGGAGCCGTCGGTGACGAGATTCTCGAACTCGGTCTCGAGGTAGTTGACGAGGCTGGTGCGCAGCTTGTCGAGATCGACGCTGCAGGCCCGCATCACCGCGGCAGCATCGGAATCATCGACCAGCGAAAGCAGCAGATGTTCGAGCGTCGCGTATTGATGGTGGCGCTCGTTGGCGATCGCGAGAGCGCGGTGCAGGGATTGTTCAAGGCTTTGCGAAAAGGTCGGCATCTGGTCCTCTGTGTCCCCCGCTCATCTTGATCGTCGCTGCAGCGGTGCGCAACAACAACCTTTCGAGATATAGTGACCCAACCCGGCTGCGGAAGAGCGGTTCCGCTCGAAGGCCACCAAGCAAGTCGAACGCGACCTGCCGCTCACATCGATGCAAGACCCGTTCCGAATTCGACGCCTCCGTCCTACTTCTTTTCCATTACGCACTGCAGAGGATGCTGGTGCTTGCGGGCGAAGTCCATCACCTGCGTCACTTTGGTCTCTGCGATCTCGTAGGTAAACACGCCGCACTCGCCGATGCCGTGATGATGGACATGCAGCATGACTTTTGTCGCTGCCTCGACGTCCATGTTGAAGAATTTCTCCAAAACATGAACGACGAACTCCATCGGCGTGTAGTCGTCGTTGAGGATGAGTACGCGGTAGAGGTTCGGGCGCTTGGTGCGCGGCTTGGTCTTGGTGATGACCGAAGTCGTCGGGCTGCCTGAGCCGGACCGGCCGTCGCCGGCCATTCGCGGCGGGTGGTCGATGCGGCCGGCGGACGGCGCTGTGACGTCGGAGCGTGAAATCGATTGCGACATGGCAGAGGTGATGATTGATCCCCACGGAACTCAAGGACACCGGAGCATGACGTAACCGTTCGCGAACGGCGACCCATGATCGTCGATCCAGTTCCGGCAAACCGCGCCCAGGCAAGTTATGGTAAATATGGGTCGATCCCTGATTTGCCGCAAGCGTGGAAATCCCGGAGGGGGCGACGCCGGGCGGTGGACACGCCAGCCGTCATCGACCATGCGGCCCAACACGACACTGTTCGAGCGCTGCCCAACGGAAAAGCCGGAATTTTCCGCGACGGTGTTGAGGGCCTGTTTACGACAAGGCCAGCGAGGGCAGTATCGGGTGCATTTGTCGGGTAATTTAGCGAATTTCAACGAAGGGTTTTACTCCTCGTAAAGTCCCTAGAAACGAACATAAGTCCGCCGACACAATCCGGGTGAAACCTATGTTCGCCACGACCCTCTTCGCCAAGCTGCGGAGCGGTGTAAATCGTTTTTGCATCGCCGAAAACGGCAATATCGCCGTGATCTTCGCGCTCGCGCTGGTGCCGCTCGTCAGCTTTATTGGCGCCGCCATCGATTACTCGCGCGCCAACAAGGCCCGCACGTCCATGCAGGCAGCCCTCGATTCGGCGGCGCTGATGGTGTCGAAGGATGATTCGGCCGGCAATCTCAGCGCATCGGACGTGACCAGCAAAGCGCAGGCCTATTTCAACGCGCTGTACACAAATACCGACGTCAGCAGCGTCAACGTCACCGCCGCTTTCACCAACAGCCCGACCACCGGGGCGCAGATCAAACTGACCGGATTCGGAGCCATCAACACCAGCTTCTTGAAGTTGGCCGGGTTCCCCAATCTGACGTTCGGCACCTCGTCGACGACCGCCTGGGGCACGACCAAACTGCGCGTGGCGATGGCGCTCGACAACACCGGCTCGATGGCCGACGACGGCAAAATCAGCGCGCTGATTACTGCATCGAAAAACCTGGTCGACCAGCTCAGCGCGTCGGCGAAGAGCAATGGCGATGTCTACA
>NZ_BADD01000429.1 GCF_000333455.1 Rhodopseudomonas sp. B29 | reverse complement strand
GCGAGGGGATCACACGGTGGGCAGATCGGCCGACACCGCCGCCATGATCTGCGCCGGCAGCGTCTTGTCGCAGCCGCCGATCACCACCACCGCGTCCATCGGCTGGGCGCGGATCATCTCCTCGGTGTCCATCGCCATCAGGTTGCGCAGATACATCGAGGTCGGATGCGCAAAACTCTCGCCGATCGAAATCGTCGGGAACACCATCGGCAAGGAGCCGGCCAGCATCACGCCGCGCTTCACCGCCTCGATGATCTGCGGCGCGTTGCCGTGGCAGGGATTGTAGTCGCTGTGGGTGTTGGTGATGCCGACGATCGGCCGATCGAGCGCGTCGTCGCTATAGCCCATCGCCTTGATGAAGGCCTTGCGCAGGAACAGCGAGAACCCGGCATCGCCGTACGACGTCAGTCCCTTGCGCAATCCATCGCCCATCGCGTCCGCCCTGCTGCTTGTTGGGCAGCAGTTACGAACGCCGACGTTTCATTGTCAATCGCGCGCCGAAGCGACGCTAAGCGATGTTGCGTAATGGCTGGTGCGACGCGGCGCCGTTCTTGACGCAGTTGCGCCCGCTCTGCTTGGCCGAATACAGTGCGTTGTCGGCCATCTCGATCAGCGCGTGCGGCAAAGCCGTGGCGCCGGGCGAGGCGCTCCCGACGCCGATGCTGACCGTCGGCCGCTCGTCCAATTTCGGCAGGCCGGTGAGATCCATCTCCTCGACCGCAAGCCGGATGCGTTCCGCGATCACCGTTGCGGCGACGTCCGTCGTCGGCAAGATCACCGCGAATTCCTCGCCGCCGTAGCGCGCGACGAAGTCACCGCTCCTGTTCGCGACGCTACGGATCGCAGCCGCGACCCGTCTGAGGCATTCGTCACCGATCAAATGCCCATAAGTGTCGTTGAATCGCTTGAAGCGATCGACGTCGATCAGCAGCAGGGCGATCGATCCGCCGCCGCTCACCTGACGTTCCAGGCAACGCTCCAGTTTGTTGTCGAAATCCCGCCGGTTACTCACGCCGGTCAGGGCGTCCGTCATGGCAAATGCGGAAAGCTGGGTGTTCAACGAGGCCAGGTCGGAATTG
>NZ_BADD01000430.1 GCF_000333455.1 Rhodopseudomonas sp. B29 | reverse complement strand
CCGGTCGTGCTGGTGATGAGCGTGCTGACGACGCTGTTGTTCTACTGGCGCATCCTGCCGCCGATCGTGCACGGCATGGCGTGGCTGCTCGAGCGCACGCTCGGCGTCGGCGGCGCCGTCGGGCTCTCGACCGCCGCCAACGTGTTCCTCGGCATGGTCGAGGCGCCGCTGTTCATCCGGCCGTATCTGGCACAGCTCACGCGCAGCGAATTGTTCCTGGTGATGACCGGCGGCATGGCCGGCATCGCCGGCACCGTGCTGGTGCTGTACGCCACCCTGCTCGCGCCCATCTTGCCGGATGCCGCGGCGCATTTCGTCATCGCCTCGGTGCTCGGCGCGCCGGCGGCGATCCTGGTCAGCCTGATCATGGTGCCGGAGACCGAGAAGCGGAAAAGCGGCGGCAAGCTCGACGATCCGGAGCGGATCGCGGTGTCGAGCATGGACGCCGTCGTCAAGGGCACCTCCGCCGGGCTCGAACTGCTGCTCAACATCATCGCCATGCTGATCGTGCTGGTGGCGCTGGTGTATCTCGCCAACGCATTGCTCGGCGTGCTGCCCAACCTCCATGGCGCGCCGATCACGCTACAGCGCATGCTCGGCTATGTGATGGCGCCGGTGTGCTGGCTGCTCGGCCTCCCTTGGGATCAGGCGGTGACCGCTGGCTCGCTGATGGGCATCAAGACGGTGCTCAACGAGCTGATCGCCTATGTCGAACTATCGAAGCTTCCGGCCGACGCGCTCGATCCGCGCTCCAGGCTGATCATGCTCTACGCAATGTGCGGCTTCGCCAATTTCGGCAGCCTCGGCATCATGATCGGCGGCCTCGCCACCATGGCCCCGCAGCGCCGCGAAGAAATCGCTTCGCTCGGGCTGAAGTCGATCGTCTCCGGCACGCTGACGACGTGTTTGATGGGTGCGATCGTCGGGGTGATGAGTTAGCAGCGCTGCCGTAGACTACCCACGCCTCCCCGAGTACAGCGCGCTCCTTCTCCCCGCGGGCGGGGAGAAGGGTGGGATGAGGGGGCGTCTCCGCGAGGCCGAGAGGCCCGGTGTTATCAGCAGCGGTACAACGACCAGAACATCGCTCGGCCGCGTTGAGGCGCCCCCTCACCCGCCCCGGCTTCGCTGCGCTTCGCCGGATCGACCTCTCCCCGCGCGCGGGGAGAGGTTAGCAGCGCGATCCCCTCAGCTCGACAGCCGCAACAGCTCGCTCCGCTCCGCCGGCATCCGCTGCCCGGCTTCCTCGCAAATCCGCCGCATCATGATGGCGGCGCGGCCGGCGCTGTAGTCGATCAGCCAGCGCCCGAACGCGGCCGGCGGCAGCGCCGGTGCGTAGAGAAAACCCTGGACGACATCGCAGCCGAGTTCGGCGAGCCGCGCCCGCTGGCCTTCGGTCTCGACGCCTTCGGCGATCACCGATAGCTGCAGCGTCTGGGCGACGCGGATCACCGCGGTGACCACCGCACGCGCGCTGCTGTCGGTCTCCAATTGCTTCATGAAGCCGCGGTCGATCTTCAACTCCTGGATCGGCAGCTGCACGAGCCGGCTCAGGCTCGAATAGCCGGTGCCGAAATCATCGAGCGACAGGCCGACACCGAGCTTGCGCAGCGCCTGCATGGTATCGAGCGCCACCGCGCCCTCGTTCTCCAGCACGCCCTCCGTCACCTCGATCATCAGCACCTCGGGCGGCAGCCCGAATTCGGCAAGGCAGTCGGCCACGACCGACGCGAGATCCGGATTCTGGAAATTGATCGGCGACAGGTTGATAGAGACGGTGGGAATATCGAGCCCCGCTTTGCGCCACGCCGCCATCTGCCGACAGGCGGCGCGGATCGACCACTGCGCGATCTGCTCGATCAGGCCGCACTCTTCGGCAAGCGGGATGAACTTCGCCGGCGACACCACGCCGAGCGTGACATCGTTCCAGCGCGCCAGCGCTTCGACGCCGAACATCGACCCATCGCCTGACCGGATCTGCGGCTGATAGTACAGCTCCAGCGCCTCGCGCGCGATCGCGTCGCGCAGCGCCGCGGTGTAGATCATGCGTTCTTCAGCGAGACCGTTCATGTCGTCGCTGTAGAACCGGCTCGTCGCGCGTCCGGCCCGTTTCGCCTGGTACATCGCCGTGTCGGCCTGCCGCAGCAGCATATCGATGCTGCCGGCGTTGTCCGGATACAGGCTGATGCCGATGCTGGCCGACATCGACACCTCGCGGCCCGCGAGCTTCAGCGGCGACGTCAATGCCTGCGCGATTTGCCCTACGACGGCGCCGGCGCCGGCTGCGTCGCAGCCCGGCATGGCGATGACGAATTCATCGCCGCCGAGGCGGCCGAGAATATCGCCCGGCTTGATATGCGCGCGCAGCCGCTGACCGAACGCCACGAGAAACTCGTCTCCGGCGGAGTGACCGAGCGTGTCGTTGACGTCCTTGAAATTGTCGATGTCGATGAACGCCAAGGCGACGTGCTGTCCCGCCGGACACGCCATGATGGCGTCGTCGATCAGATCGCGCAGGCAGGCGCGATTGGGCAGCCCGGTCAGCATGTCGTAGTACGCCAGCCGCGCGATCTGGACACGGGCCTCCATACGTTCGATCGCCAGCGCTCCGAGATGCAGACAAGCCTCGACGATGCGTTCGTGCCAGCGACTCGGCGCGCGGCATTTCTTGAAATAGAACGCGAAGGTGCCGATGACACGGCCATCCTTCGCTTTGATCGGCGACGACCAGCAGGCACGCAGGCCCGCCGCCAGTGGCAGCGCCTTGAACGGCGCCCAGCGCGGATCGGTCTCGAGATCGATGGCCAGCACCGGCTCGCCCGTATAGGCCGCGCTGCCGCACGATCCGACATCGGGACCGATGGCCACACCGTCCAGCGCTGCCGAATAAACGTCCGGCAGGCTCGGCCCGCCGAGCGGACGAATGAAACCCAGGGCGTCGATGTGCAGTAGCGACGACACCACGTCGGGCGCAATCCGTTCGACAAAGCGGCACATCCGGTCGGCGATCTCGCCGATGGGGACTTCGTCGGCCAGCGCAGTCAGGATGAGTTGCTGCAGAGAACGTAGCTGGACGGTCTCGGAGACGTCGGTCAGCGACACGACAATGTGCATGATCTCGCCGCGGGGGTTGCGCAGCTTCCGAACTTCCGCGGACACCCAGATCTCATCGCCGTTGTTGTCGTAGAGAAGTATCTGCGCCTCGCGATAGCAGTCTGTGCTGGTCTCGAGCGAGAGCTTCTGCAACGCCGCGGGATCGGTGTGCGGCCCCGCAAGCAATTCAACGGCGCGATGCCCCCTCGCCTCTTTGGCCGCATGACCGAACATTCTGCTGAAGCTGGCATTGGTGTAGACGATGCTCTCGTCGCCATCGAGCAGGAGCACAGCACGGCTCGAGACATCCGCGATCGACGTCAGCAGCGCCATGCGCTCACGCCGCTCGATCTCCGCGGTGACGTCGTGGATAGTCGCGATCGTGCAGCCTTTGCAGCCCGACTCGATCCGCGCCAGCGACAAGGTCCCGCGGGTCGAGATGCCGTCGCGGTGTCCGATGTCGATTGCACCGCGGACCGTCTCGCGCCCTTGCGACAGCAAAACAACCTCGTCCGACCGCAGATCGCCGAGCCCGAGCGCCGCGGCATCGGTTCCGAGCAAGTGGCTGTTTTCATGCCCCCAGATCGCCGCAGCCGCTTCGTTGAAATACAGCACGTGCTGATGATCATCGAGGACTACGATGGCGTCCTTGCCCGCGATCGAAGTAAGGCGGTCGGACGAATTGTCCGCGGCACTGTCGTCGTCTCTTTGCATCGTCGAACCCGGCGACTGTGGTTTATACGGGGCCGCGATCCAGCGGCAGATTTGGTTCGACTAGTTATTAGATCAAAGGATGATCAAAGCGTTGTTGTGCTTCCGGCAACCCGTCGGAGGCGGGTCATGGTTAGAAGTCCGTTGCTCGATCGACTCGAAGCCGATCAAAATTTACGCGCTCTGCGCTTAGCCAAACTTGGCGGCCTCGGCCATCGAGAGGCCCTGCCATAGCGCGACTGCCGAGAGGAGACCTTCTCGCACCGCTTCTATCGCGCATAATGTCAGCGTGCCGGGGACGATGGGATTTGCCGCCAGGGTGATGACCTAATCAGCCCGCCAACAGGTCAATGGCGCCATTCAAACTGACGAGCGCGGTGGCGGCAGCCAACAAGGTTACGAAATAGCAAATCACCAATTGCCGATCGTTATAAAGCACAGCAGCGCCGGGACCGATCATGTCGAGCATTTCCTTGATGACCCGCTGGCGTTCGGCTGGATCGCGAGTACGCGGAGGCGGCAGTCTACCGTGGTAGCCCTGATCGCTTACGACGAGCATGCTTGGCTTCTGCAGCACGCTCGGCATCACGCGAGGCCAAAGCAGCGCCCCGAAGATGGTCCCGAGGATAACTCGCATCTTCAGGCAGATTGCGGCTGGGGTCCGGTGCAGCGCCCGAAATTCCACTCGCGATAAGTCCGAAAACTGTCGATAGGTAAGTGCCCTGTAAAGAACGCCTGCTATGGCGAGGTAAAGCACCAGCCCGTCTTTCGCTATCGCTGGCGGTTGAATCGAAAAGGTCGAAAACAGAAAATCGATCGGCGGATGGAAGGTTTTCCGATATTGAGCAAAGAACCATGCAAGGGTCACGGCGATCGGCGCATTCAAAGTCCTCAACAACAGATGGCTCAGCGCGACCACCGCGATGATGGTGCCAAGGACGGCCGCCCAGTTTGAGTAAGCGGACCTGAAGAGAGACAGCCACTTCACTGGGACAATCACTTTTTCAAATGAATAACTAGCTCAGCGCGCATCGCGCGCCGAGCTGGCAAGAAGTCTGCTAATTGATACTCAGCAGATAAGCGCTGTCGAAACTGGACGCTCCGATCAGCCGGTTGTGGGAAACCCTCACTTCGTGAAGCTTACCTTCGATATCCCGCTTCCAGAATTTCAGGAATCCCTTGAGCGTGGGAAAGTCGGGGGCCAGATCGTATTCCTGCCAGAGATAGGTCTGCAGAATATTCGGATGGTCGGGAAGCCAGTATAGAATCTCGGCCGTCGTCAGACCGTAGCCGAGCACCTGCTTGCGGAAGTCTTCAGAGACTGCACCATTCCCGACCATGCCAACCTCCTGATGGTCGGACGCATTCGAAACGTGGGTGTGCGGCCTTCGCCCGAATACGTCCGATGTCTGCCCTTTCCCCGCCTCGCGGCGGCTCACGTCACGGTTCCAGTGTGACGTCTCCGTGTAACCCATCTCAAGCCTAAAAGTTTAACGTCGTGTTGAAAACACTAGCATTAGCAGCGACTTAGGAAGACTGCTAACAGGCCCCAGCAGCCCCGGCCGGTGCGTTCGAAGTTCCGGTTACCAAAGTTGGCAGTTGTTCCGGCCGAGTGCCAAAAAATTGCCGAACGGGTCTTGTCTCCCTTCCGGCGCTCGATTATCTCGACTGTGTCGCGCTGGCACTCAAATCCCGCGACTGCCAATTTGCTAAACTTCTGAAATCAATTCAGAAACTTAGGAGGACTTGCATGAACTTCCGTCCGCTTCACGACCGCGTCGTGGTCAAGCGCATCGACGCCGAAGAGAAGACCGCTGGCGGTATCATCATTCCTGACACGGCCAAGGAAAAGCCCTCGCAGGGCGAGATCGTCGCCGTCGGCCCGGGTGGCCGCGACGAGGCCGGCAAGCTCATCCCGATCGACCTCAAGGTCGGCGACCGGGTGCTGTTCGGCAAGTGGTCGGGCACCGAGGTCAAGATCGACGGCAAAGAGCTGCTGATCATGAAGGAAAGCGACATCATGGGTGTCATCACCGGCACCGAGGCCAAGAAGAAGGCCGCCTAAGTCGCGCTCGCACCTCACCCTGAGGAGCCGGCGCAGCCGGCGTCTCGAAGGGTGAGCTCCGCAACGTCAACCAGCTCATCCTTCGAGACGCCGCTCCGCCCTCCGCTCGGACCGGCTCCTCAGGATGAGGGCCAACTCCAACCTTTCAGGGAAACCTCTTATGTCCGCTAAAGAAGTCAAATTCGGCGTCGACGCCCGCGACCGCATGCTGCGCGGCGTGGACATTCTCGCCAATGCCGTGAAGGTCACGCTGGGTCCGAAGGGCCGCAACGTCGTCCTCGACAAGTCGTTCGGCGCTCCGCGCATCACCAAGGACGGCGTCACCGTCGCCAAGGACATCGAGCTCGACGACAAGTTCGAGAACATGGGCGCCCAGATGGTGCGCGAAGTCGCCTCGAAGTCGGCCGACGCCGCCGGTGACGGCACCACCACCGCGACCGTGCTGGCCCAGGCGATCGTTCGCGAAGGCGCCAAGGCCGTCGCCGCCGGCATGAACCCGATGGATCTGAAGCGCGGTATCGACCTGGCGGTGGAAGCCGTCGTCGCCGACCTCGTCAAGAACTCCAAGAAGGTCACCTCGAACGACGAGATCGCCCAGGTCGGCACCATCTCGGCCAACGGCGACTCGGAGATCGGCAAGTTCCTCGCCGACGCGATGAAGAAGGTCGGCAACGAGGGTGTCATCACCGTCGAGGAAGCCAAGTCGCTCGAGACCGAACTCGACGTCGTCGAGGGCATGCAGTTCGACCGCGGCTACATCTCGCCCTACTTCGTCACCAACGCCGACAAGATGCGCGTCGAATTCGACGACGCCTACATCCTGATCAACGAGAAGAAGCTCTCCAACCTCAACGAGCTGCTGCCGCTGCTCGAGGCCGTGGTGCAGACCGGCAAGCCGCTGGTGATCGTTGCGGAAGACGTCGAAGGCGAAGCCCTCGCCACGCTCGTCGTCAACCGTCTGCGTGGCGGCCTCAAGGTCGCGGCCGTCAAGGCGCCGGGCTTCGGTGACCGCCGCAAGGCCATGCTGCAGGACATCGCGATCCTGACCGGCGGCCAGGCGATCTCGGAAGACCTCGGCATCAAGATGGAGAACGTCACCCTGCAGATGCTGGGTCGCGCCAAGAAAGTGATGATCGACAAGGAAAACACCACGATCGTCAACGGCGCCGGCAAGAAGGCCGACATCGAGGCCCGCGTCGCCCAGATCAAGGCGCAGATCGAGGAGACCACCTCGGACTACGACCGCGAGAAGCTGCAGGAGCGTCTGGCCAAGCTCGCCGGCGGCGTCGCGGTGATCCGCGTCGGCGGCGCGACCGAGGTCGAGGTCAAGGAGCGCAAGGATCGCGTTGATGACGCGATGCACGCCACCCGCGCCGCGGTCGAAGAAGGCATCGTCCCGGGCGGCGGCGTCGCTTTGCTGCGCGCCTCCGAGCAGCTGCGCTCGCTGCGCACCAAGAACGACGACCAGAAGACCGGCGTCGAGATCGTGCGCCGCGCCCTCTCCGCCCCGGCCCGCCAGATCGCCATCAACGCCGGCGAAGACGGCTCGGTGATCGTCGGCAAGGTGCTCGAGAAGGAGCAGTACGCCTACGGCTTCGACTCGCAGTCGGGCGAATACGGCGACCTGGTCAAGAAGGGCATCATCGACCCGACCAAGGTGGTCCGCACCGCCATCCAGAACGCCGCGTCAGTTGCGGCACTCCTGATCACCACCGAAGCGATGATCGCCGAACTGCCGAAGAAGGGTGGCGCCGCCGCCGGCGGCATGCCCCCGGGCGGCGGCATGGGCGGCATGGACTTCTAAGTCCAGCTATCCTCGCAAAGACAACGAAGCCCGGGAGCAATCCCGGGCTTTTTGTTGTAGCCAGAAGTAACCCCTCACGTTCGTCATTCCGGGGCGCGCGCAGCGCGAACCCGGAATCCATACTCCCCGTGCTAACTACGAGTCTCCGGAAGCCAACTAACCGCGCCCAAAACCTCGTTACGAGCAGCGCCCCGCTTCAGCGCATCGTGTAGTTAGCGCTGCCCGACGCTCCGGCTGTCCACCGTCGCCCGCAACACCTCCGCCAGCTCCTGCGCCGCATCCGACGGATGATCGTGCCTGAGCAGACGTAGTTCGAGCGCCGGCAAGACCGGCAGGCCCTTCTCCACCACAGCGATCCCCTGCGGCACCCGATATGCCGTCCGCACCGTCACACCGAGGCCGAAGCGGAGCGCAGCCCACACGCCCGGCAGGCTCGGCGTCGTCAGCGACAATCGCCACGGCACGCCGGCGTCGTCGAGCGCGCGTAGCGCCGTCTGGCGAAACAGGCAGGGATGATCGAACAGCACCAGCGGTAGCGCCTCAGCGCGATCGTGCATCCGCGCGGCGTCCGCGCTCCGCGCCAGCCACAGCATCGGCATCGTCGCCAGCAATTCGCCGCTGCCCCGCCGGTCCGCCGCCGCGAAGGCGAGCGCGAGGTCGAGCTGGCCGGCTTTCACCTCGTCATCCAGCGCGTAGTTGCGGCCGGCGCGGACCTCGACATGCACGCCCGGCCGACGCTGCGCGAACGCCGCGAGCGCGCTCGGCATGATGTCCTCGAAAAAATCTTGCGGCAGACCGAGCCGGATCGTCGGCGGCGCCACCGCGCCGCCGAGCGCCAGGGTCGCCTCGTCGTGCGTCGCGACGATCCGCTTTGCATAGGAGAGCAGCGTGTCGCCGGCTTCGGTCGGCACCAGTCCGCGGCCGCGGCGCACGAACAGCGCATGTCCGGCCTGCTCTTCGAGCCGCTTCAGCTGCATGCTCACCGCCGATTGCGACCGGCCGAGCTCGACCGCGGCGCGGGCGAAGCTGCCGAGGTCGACCCCGACGATCATGGTGCGCAGCGCTTCGATGTCGAATTGCGGCTTCATCTATTCGGCCTCCTGAACTCGCAGTTCAAACATATCAAATTTTCACATGTGTCTGCGGTGTCTACACCGGCTGCAAAGCAGGAGAGACCCGCATGACCGCGCCCGCTCCGATCGGCTTCATCGGCATTGGCACGATGGGGCTGCCGATGGCCCTCAACCTCGTCCGCGCCGGAACGCCGTTGGTCGCTTGGAACCGGTCGGCGGAGCGTTGCCGGCCGCTTGCCGATGCCGGCGCCACCATCGCGCTGGGCGCGGCCGACGTGTTTGCCGCGTGCGAGACCATCATCCTGATGCTCGCCGACGAACCATCGACAGACAGCGTGCTCGGGCGTGGCTCGCCCGACTTTGCTCGTCGTGTCGGCGGCCGCCGGGTCGTGGCGATGGGCACGATGCGGCCCGCCTACTCCCGCGCCCTGGCCGACGACATCGAGCAGCACAGCGGCCGCTACGTCGAGGCGCCGGTCTCAGGCTCGCGCAAACCGGCTGAGGCCGGCACGCTGGTCGGCATGCTGGCGGGACGCGACGACGATGTCGCGGCCATGCGCCCGCTCCTCGCTCCGCTGTGCCGCGAGATCGTCGATTGCGGCCCGGTCCCCAATGCGCTGCGCATGAAGCTCGCCGTCAACGTGTTCCTGATCACCATGGTGACGGGCCTCGCCGAGGCCGTCCACTTCGCCCAGCACCACGGCCTCGACCTGACGCGCTTCGCCGCCATCCTCGACGCCGGCCCGATGGCGAGCGAAGTATCAAGGATCAAGCTCGCCAAATGGGTGCAGCAGGATTTCGCCCGCCAGGCGGCGATCTCCGACGTCCTCAAGAACAGCCGCCTGGTCGTCGAGGCCGCGCGCGAAGCCGGCGTCGCCTCGCCGCAGATGGACAACTGCGCGGCGCTCTACGCCGAGACCGAAGCCTTGGGCCTCGGCGACGACGACATGATCGCCGTCATCCGCGCGCTGGAGCAGCGCACCCAAGCAGCGCGTAGCATGGGTTGAGCGGAGCGAAACCCATGCGGCGACTCGTGACGATGATGCGAGTCGCGTCGCTCAACCCATCCTACAATCATCCCTTCACCTTCACCGGCTGAAAACTGATCTTCAGACGGTGCCCCGTCGCCTTCGCAAAACGCAGCAGTGTTCGGGTCGAGGGTTGGCCGCGGCCACTTTCCAGCCGAGCCCACGTGCTCTGTGTCGTGTTCATGCGGCGCGCGAGTTCNGCCTGGCTGAGGCCGGCGCGGCGGCGCGCTTTGGCGATCGCGGCCATGACCGAGAACTCGTCTTCGAGCGCGTCGTACGCCGCCCGATACGCCGGGTCCTTGCTCCAGGCTTTGTGCAGATCCTTGACCTTCGTCATCTCGTCTCCCACACTCGCTATCTGATCGTCTTGGCGCGCTCCCTGGCGATGGCCAGCTCACGCGGCGGCGTTTTCTGCGTCTTCTTGACGAACGCCCGTACGATGACCAGGCGCCTGCCCTCGGCCGTCACGTAGATCGCGCGGGAAATGCCGTCTCGCCCGGTCATGCGCAGCTCCCACAGCTTGCCCTCGAGATGCTTGACGCTGTCGCGCGGCAAAGCCTCCAATCCGACCTGCTCAATCACTTCGGCCAAACGTACGAAGCGCGCCCGCATGTCGGCCGGCAGCGCTCCAATCTCGGCGTCCACAGTGGGATTGAGTGTCTCGACCACCCACCGCATGGATGGAGATTATCGCAAAAAAGCGATACAGTCGAGAACGGACGCATCGTCGCCAGCGTCTCCCTGGTTGCGCTTCGTTTCGTCCTTGTTACAGGTCATACCGCAGACGTTTTCCCCGGCGACCGGACTCGACCCATGCCCCAGCTCCCGCCCCATCTCGCGACGCTCGAAGACGAACTCGTCGATATCGGCGTCGAGGCCATGCAGCTCGAAGAGCTCGACGGCTTCATCGCCGCGTTGCTGGTGTGTCCGGAGATGATCACGCCCGGCGACTGGCTGCCGGCGGTGTGGGGCGGCGACGCGGACGAGCCGGCGCCGTTCGACGACCTCGATCACGCCAACCGCGTGTTCGCGCTGATCATGCAGCACTACAACGAAGTCGCCACGACGCTCGCCGACCATCCCGAGCGCTACCGCCCGCTGATGCCCGGCATCGGCACCGGAGACGTTGTCTGGGAGATGTGGATCGACGGCTTCGGCGCGGCCGTGGACATGTGGCCGGAGCACTGGGAGCGCCTGCAGGATGCCGACGAGGCCACGCGCGCGGCGTTCAACGGCCTGACGCAGCTGGTCGATATCTCCTCCATGATGGTGGACGTCTCCGACGCCGAGCGCGAAGCCCTGACCAAGACGGCCGACGTCAAGATCACCGGCTGGCTCCTCGCGCTGAACAAAGCACGGACCGCCAACGACCCCTCGCCTCGCACCATCGAATGGGGGCCTCCTGCTCCGCCGGCCCTGCCCGCCAAGAAGCAGCGCAAGATCGGCCGCAACGATCCCTGCCCGTGCGGATCGGGCAAGAAGTACAAGAAGTGCTGCGGCATGGGGTGAGGCTTATTGCTTTTCCGCACGCCGCTCTTAATTTCCGACGCCGGTCCATGTAGTTCGATAGATCAGCCGCGCATCGCAGCGCGCCCCCTCTCCCGCCCGCGGGAGAGGGTTGGGGTGAGGGCAACGCGGGCAGTGAGTTAGTGACTTGCGGCTCAAGTCCACCGCCTAGACTACGCGGCAGACAGGCCCGTTTGCGGCGCCGGAGGTGCGGCGATCGGCTGGTCGGCATCGCCGTCGACGACTGCACAGCCGCCACCGGAGCGCTTGGCCGCATACAGCGCAGCGTCGACCCGCTCCAGCAGTTGCGCCGCCGAACTCGCCGCCGTTCCGTCGCTGACGACGAGGCCGGCACTCGCGCCGATCCGCACCGGCAGATCCGCCACCAGCATCGGCATCGAGAGATCGAGCACGACTCTTCGCGCCAGTTGCAGCGCCTCGTCGTGGCCGATTGTCCCCTCGGTCACGGGTTTCAGGACCATGAACTCGTCGCCGCCGAAACGCGCAGCGATGCCGTTGGCGCCAGCGCACGCCTTCAGGCGGAGCGCGACCTGGCGCAGCAGATCGTCGCCGGCAGTATGACCGTGGCGGTCGTTGATCGGCTTGAAGCCGTCGAGATCGACGGCGATCAGCGTGAAGCGGCCGCTCATGCTCGACAGCGCGTCGAGGAACCCGGCACGGTTCGGCAGGTCGGTGAGAAAGTCGTGCGTCGCCTGACGGGACAGCCGGTGCTTGGCCTCGAGCCGTTCGATGAAAGCGGCACTGAGATGCTTGGCGGCCTCGCGCAAAGTGAGCCAGAACAGCACCAACATCGCAGCGCCGATCTTGTAGACGATTTCCGGCCGCATGAGCGCCGCGCTGGCGATCGGGATTAGCAGCATGGCCGAGGCAGTCAGGATGATCCACGGCCGGATTGCGGCGCGTGACACCATGCCGACGCAATACGACATCGCCAGGCCGAACGCGATCCATGCGCCCGGCGCGTCGCCGAGCCCCAACGCCCGGAACGACAGCGCACCGAGCGCCAGGCTGAAGGTGGAGGCGCCGACGCAGTACAGGATCTCCCACGAGATCACGTCCGCGTCGGTGAGATGCGGCGCCCGCGTCTTGTAGCGCAGCAGCGAGATCACACGCGCCGTGCCGATCACCAGGATCAGGACGGTGATCACCGCATAGCCGACGTCGCCGCTGATCAGCGTCAGCGCCAGCGCGCCGGTCACCGACGTCACGCCGATCGCGACCACCTGAGGCAGCGACGTGTACAGCAACTCGACCAATTCACGGCGAATCCGCGGATCGGGATGCAAAATTCTGACGGGCGACGGGAGCTGCATACCGCGCACCATTCGTCGCGATTTCCTAATAACCAATAGCAACCGTTTGCAGCGCGGTATGATCGTCGCGCCAGCGTTAACGAAACCTCAATGAACGGAGCATGACGGCGGAGCGGAGTCTTGGAGCCGCGGTTCCGGCCTCAAGCGCTTCGTTATTCACACACACCCTATCTTTCGTCATTCCGGGGCGCGCGCAGCGCGAGCCCGGAATCCATATGTGGACGGCCCCCGAGCCACAAGGGATTCTGAGGACTGATCGGATCGCTTGCATCCATATGTGCGGCCTGTCGGTGCGGTCGCGATGGACCGCTGGCCAAGATGGCTTCCGCGACGCGAGCTCCAATCACCCTACCGGCCTTTGTGTGCCGATGGATTCCACGGATTGTCTCGCCTCTCGGTTCGATCGATCGTTCCATCTGTCTCCCGTTGCAGCTCCGGCTCGAGCGTCGGACTAATTGCCCGACGTTCGATCTCTCAGGCGGCGCGCGGCGATGCGACCTGCATCCGCGCCCCGTCGTAAGTCTGTTGCGTGATCATCATCTTCCAGGCGATCCTGGCGATCTTGTTGGCGAGCGCCACCGCCGCCAGCTTGATCGGCTTGCGCGCCAGCAGCGCGACCAGCCACACCGAGGCGCGGCCGCGCCCATGCCGCGCCTGCTGGATCACCGCCATGGCGCCGGAGATCAGCACGCTGCGCAGCATCTCGTCGCCCGCGCGGGTGATCCGTCCGAGCCGGAGCTTGCCGCCGGTGGAGTGATCCTTCGGCGTCAGGCCGAGCCAGGCCGCGAAGTCGCGTCCCGATCTGAACGCCTGCGGCGCCGGCGTCTTCAGCACCAGAGCGCTGGCACCAACCGGTCCAACGCCTGGGATTTGCGCCAGCCGCCGGCTCGCGGTGTCGGCGCGATGCCAGGCCAGCAGCTTGGCTTCGATCGTCGTCAACTCATCCTGCAGCCGCGCGTAGTCTTGCCCCTGCGCGGCGAACAGCTCGCGCGCCAGCTCGGGCACCGTCTCGTCCTGCGCGATCCGCGCCAGCAACGGTTCGATCTTGTGAAGCCCGCACGGCGCGATCAGCCCGAACTCCGCCGCGTAGCCGCGGATCGCGTTGCTCAGCTGGGTGCGCCGCGCGATCAACTGTTGGCGCACGCCGAGCAGCATCAATCCGGCCTGCTGTTCGGCGGTCTTCACCGGCACAAACTCCATCCGCGGCCGGCTCATCGCCTCGCACAGGCCCTCAGCATCGCGCCCATCGTTCTTGTTACGGCCGACGTAGGGTTTGACGTGTTGCGGCGCGAGTAGCTTCACCGTATGGCCGAGCCCGCTGAGGGTCCGCGCCAGATGATGCGATGCCCCGCAGGCCTCGATCCCGATCGCTGTTGGCGGCAAACCTGCGAAAAACGCCAGCATCTGACTGCGCCGCAGCTTCTTGCGCAGTACCACGCGCTCGTCGGCGCCGACCCCGTGTAGCTGAAAGAAATGCTTCGACGTATCCATCCCAATGCGGATAATCTCGTTCACGGACGGCTCCCTCGTTTGAAGTTTGCAACAACCTCAATCTGGCACAATGCGATGCCGTCGGGGGCCGTCCACCCCATCACCCCTGCGCTAACTGCAGATCCCCGGAAACAGATCCACCCACTCCGGATTCTGCTCCTAATGCCGATCTGGCGGTAAGCACTTCAGGACCGCGACGCACGTCCCACTTCGCAGCCCTACTCCCCCGCGTGCTTCAAAATCGCCTTCAGCAGCCCCGGAAACCGCGCGTTCAGATCCGCCTCGCGCACGACGTTGCGGTGCTCGACGCCCTTCTTGGTCGTCTGGATCAGCCCCGACTCGCGCAGCACGCGGAAGTGGTTCGACAGCGTCGATTTCGGGATGTCGGGGCACGGCGCGGCGGCCGAGCAGGACATGCAGGCCGGCTCCGACAGCAGCGCCTTGACGATACCGAGGCGCACCGGATCGGCCAGCGCGGCGAGCACGCCTTCGAGCGTGATGTCCTGTCTGGCCGGGTGAAGGAACTGCACCATGAAAAACATATAGGCCGCCCCTTGATCTCGTTCAATAGTCCCATATTTCCGAACTACCGTTTTACGGAACTATGGACCCATTTGCACCCCGAGGGACGAAGATCATGACCAAGACTCTGCAAGGCAAGGTGGCGCTGGTGACCGGCGCATCGAAGGGCATCGGCGCCGCGATCGCGCTGAAGCTGGCGGCCGAGGGCGCCGCCGTCGCGGTGAACTACGCCTCCAGCAAGGACGGCGCCGACAAGGTGGTGAAGCAGATCGAAGCCGCCGGCGGCAAGGCGGTGGCGGTGCACGGCGACCTGTCCCAGCCGGCTAACGCCGAGAAGCTCGTCGCCGAAACGGTGAAGGCGCTCGGCAAGATCGACGTGCTGGTCAACAATGCCGGCGTCTATGAGATGCTGCCACTCGACGCGATCACGCCGGAGCACTTCCATCGCCAGTTCAACATCAACGTGCTGGGCCTCCTGCTCGTCACGCAGGCGGCGGCGCGCCAGTTCAACGACGGCGGCAGCATCGTCAACATCTCGTCCGGCGCCTCGACGCTGGCGATGCCGGGCTCGTCGGTCTACGGCGCCACCAAGGCCTCGGTCGACCTCATCACCGCCATTCACGCCAAGGAGCTGGCGCCGCGTAAGATCCGCGTCAATTCCGTCAATCCCGGCATGGTGGTGACCGAAGGCGTCAAGGCGGCCGGCTACGACAGCAGCGAGATGCGCGGACAGATCGAGGCCATCACCCCGCTCGGCCGCGTCGGCGAAGCCGACGAGATCGCCGCGGTCGTCGCGTTCCTGGCCTCGGGCGGCGCGTCCTACGTCACCGGCGAGACGCTGCACGTGACGGGCGGGTTGAAGTAACAGCAGCAGCGTGCGGCGAAGGCGCCCTCGCCCCGCCGCCGCGCACCGTCATTCCGGGATGCGCGCCAAAGGCGCGCAGCCCCGGAATCCCGAAATGATAGCAACGCAGAGATTCCGGGTTCGCTCACTACGTGAGCGCCCCGGAATGACTCCACAAACACCCTCTCCGCTCGTCATTCCGGGGCGCGCGCAGCGCGAGCCCGGAATCCATAACCACCGCGGTTGCGACTGAGCAGAGTATCGCCCCGCCGTGCTCAACACTCCCACGGGGCTTATGGATTCCGGGCTCGCGCAGCTTCGCTGCGCGCCCCGGAATGACGAACGATAGGATGGAGCGCGTCGAGAACAGCAGTCCGTCGCACGCCTTCTCAAAAGCGGCCGACCACCTCTTGACAATATTCCTATTAGGATTATCCTCCGCATATCCCGCCCCGATGAGAGGGGCGTTTCGCGATCGTCACGGATCGCGGGGCGGGAGGCGGTGGACGCGGCAGCGTCAGGCGCGGAGTAAGCGACAGGGCGTTCCTTGCGAGGGACGTGAGCCGCGAGCGAAGCGCTGACGACCACGCTGTTTCGTCCGGCGAAGTCGTGTGGTCCTGGCTCCTCAAAAGAGCCAAGGCGCCGTGGAGGGCTGTGGCCGACCGGCTGCGGAAACCTTAACGGAGGCCGACGGTGACGATCAACGAGCCACCGGGGAGAGCACGAAGTAAGCCGGTCACCCACCGCGTGCGGAACGCCGGATGTTGCCGGCGTGACCGTGGTGACTAACTCGTGTGCTTTTTGTTTTGCACACGAGGCCGCGGACGCGTCGAAGCGTCCGGCGTTCCGCACGCCCTCTTCTTGAAGAGGGCGGAACGTATCGCAGAGCCCGAGCGCAATCGCGCCGCGGGATCGCGAGGCCGTGGCTGTTTGACAATCGAAGCAGGCGCGCTGGCCGCCCCTACTCGTCCGCCCACTCGGCGCGGGCGTCCTCGGGGCCGCCGATATTCTGCGGCTGCTGGGCCGCACGCTCGCTGGCCGCCGGCTGCATGCCGCTCTGGCGGCGCGCCGTCCGCATCGGCTGCTGCTTGTTCTCATCGGGGAAGAATACGACGTGGCAGGCCGGGCTCAGCCGCGGGCCGGCCGCACGCAGGCACCCCTCGATGCGCGAGGCATCGGGGATGAACTGAGCACACAGGCGGAAAGCGTCGGGCGTACAGGCCTCGCGCTGGGCCGCCGTGCCCTGGTCCTGCGCCAACGCGGCGCCGGTGCTGAGAACAGAGAACGCAATCAAAGAACTGAAGAGACGTGGGGTCATGGCCGATCCTCCGGTTCAGATCGACCAATCGCGGAGGCCCCGCGCTGGTTCCTTGCGGGCCTCTTCTATCCTTGAGCAAATTTGCAGCAGCTGAAATCGCTTATCTGCGTCTCCCGTTTGGAGACGCGTGGACGATCGCAGACTACCGAGCCGAAAGCGGCTCAGGTCATGCTGCCGACGACGACCAGCTTCTTCACTTCGCCGCGCTTGTACGCCTGCAGGAAGGCGTTGTAGTCGCGGAACGAGACGCAGCCGTTGGAGTCGCCGCGCGGGCCGAGCATGAAGGTGTGAGCCAGCAGGCCGTTGCGGCCGTGGATCGCTTCCTCGCCGCCGACCGGGGTCAGACGGATGGCGGCGACGCCGTGGAACAGCGCCTCGCGCAGCTTGAGATCGTAAATATGCGGCGGGGTGACGCCCTGCATGCGGATGTTGGCCGAGCGCGGATCGTCGAGCCGCGAGCCGAGGCCGGAATGCGCCTCGAGCTTGGTGCCGTCCGGCATGTAAACCGTCTTGGCCGAGATGTCGTAGACGGCGGTGTAGCGATCCTCATCCGACGGCGCGAAGGCGTTGTTGCGGGCTTCGCCGACATCGGCGACGTCGCTGGCATCGGCCGAGGCGTAAGCCAGCGCCGGGCTGTCGGTCTTGCCGAACAGCTTCTCGAAGAAGCCGGCCTTGGCGTGCGAGGCCGAGGCGAGGATCGCCGCCTTGGCGCGGGCGACCAGCGCGGCCTGGCTGTAGGGATTGCGCGAGATCGGCGCGGCCACCGCGGCGACCGACTTCTTCTCCGGCGGCAGCGGCACTGCCACGGCCAGCTTCACCGGCGCCGGCGCCGGTGCGACCGCGACCTTGGCGTCAGCCTTCTGCGGGGGAACGTCCGCGACCTCATCGGCATTATTCTGTGCCGGCCTCTTGAACCGATCGGGCAGGAAACCGAACGAATAGTTGGGATCGAGCAGAGCGTAATAGCGATGTCCGGTTTTGGTCGGCTCGGCAGCCTGGGTGCTGGCGGTGACCGGGACATCGTTCGGGTCAGCGGAGGCGACCTGAACCGATTTCTCCTCCTGGCGCTTCATCGCGGCCTTGAGGACGATCGAAGCCATCAATTGCGGCGCGGCGGCAGCGGCCGCAGCGAGCGGCTGGAAACGTGCGGCGAAGGAATGCGCCTCGGGCGGGGCCTTGGCAGAGTTCGACGGGGCGTAGCTGGCGACGACGATCGGGGAGCCGACCGTCGGATAGACGCTGGCGCCGACGGTGTTGGCGTAGACCAGCCACGCACAGCCGATCACCGGAAGCGCAACACCTGCGCTCGCAAGCCATTTGGAGGCAAGCCGCTTGGAGGATCGCCGCGTGCCGGCGCTCCGAAGCGTGCCTTGCGCACGCACCCCCGTCCCCACGCTCATTCGCTCAGCATCCAGTACTAGTCCCCAGGCCTTTCGGCGTGTGCCCTTCGGCTCTTGGACCCCGAATCCACACACGGATGTGGCAGAACCGAGGAGGCGGCATTAAGGCGCGTTTTAGTAAAAAGCACCCTAACCCGCCGGTCAACGGTAGCAACACCCGGTTGTGGTTAACGGCCAGTTAAAGCGATCGGGCGCGGATTTCGCCTCACATCAAGGCAAATCAATGGCTTAGGCCAGGGATCTGGGGTTGTTTTGCAGTGTTGGGGGCGGAGAAGCGTTCGCCGGTGCCCAGCCACCAGTGATTTCGCCGCTGTGCCCTCGCCCTGCCGGCCTCGGAAAAAAGTTTAAGAGGCCGCCCGCATCCCCCGGCATTGGCTTTGCTTCTTACCCGCACTTCGCCTTGGAGTGCCCCGGAATGTCGGTTTCGTTCGATCGTTATGTCAGCTTCAAACACTCCGACTGGGAGGCCCAGTCGCAACGGGTGATGGACGCCCTCCAACGCCATATCGACGCCGCCGAAAATCCGTTCTGGGCCTATTTCGACAAGAAGCGGACCGAGCTGCGCGAAAAGCAGGGGCTCGACGACCTCCGCGTGCTCCACAATTACTTGCCGACGCTGCGCGAACTGCTTGAAGAGAATGGCGATCTCGAAACCCTGGCGCTGCTGGAAGACCTCGAAGTCAAGCTGATGTGAGGCTCAGCCCTCCCCGCGCCCGCCGGCGCGGAGGAAATCGAAGTCGCAGCCCTCGTCGGCCTGCAGCACCGCATCGTGAAACAGCCGGGCATAACCGCGCGCCGGCGGCGTCGCGCACGGCGCCGGCTCGCTGCGGCGACGCGCCAGCTCGGCGTCGTCCACCAATAGCTCGATCCGCCGCGCGGCGACGTCCAGCCGGATGCGATCGCCGGTGCGGACCAGCGCCAGCGGGCCGCCGTCGGCGCTCTCCGGGGTGATGTGCAGCACGATCGTGCCGAACGCCGTGCCGCTCATCCGCGCGTCCGAGATACGCACCATGTCCTTGACCCCGGCGCGGGCGAGCTTCATCGGGATCGGCAGATACCCCGCCTCCGGCATCCCCGGCGCCCCCTTCGGGCCAGCGTTGCGCAGCACCAGCACGTCGTCGGCAGTGACGTCGAGATCCGGATCGTCGACCCGCCGGGTCATATCCTCGACGGATTCGAACACCACAGCGCGGCCGGTGTGCTGCACCAACTTCGGCGACGCGGCCGAGTGTTTGATCACCGCGCCGCGCGGAGCCAGATTGCCGCGCAGCACCGCGATGGCGCCCTCGCCCCGGATCGGATTGTCGCGCGAGCGGATCACGTCCTGGCCCGGCACCTCCTCGGCGCGCGCGACCACGTCGCGCAGGCTGGCGCCGGTGATGGTCTTGGCATCGAGATCGATCAGGTCGCCGAGCTGCTTCATCAGCTTCGGCACGCCGCCGGCGTGGTGGAAGTGCTCCATGTAGTGATCGCCCGACGGCTTGAGATCGACCAGCACCGGCACCTCGCGGCCCAGCGCATCGAAGGCATCGAGCTCGATCGGCTGCGGCACGCGGCCGGCGATGGCGGTGAGATGGATCAGGCCGTTGGTGGAGCCGCCGATCGCCTGCAGCACCACCTGCGCGTTGCGGAACGCCGCCGGCGTCAACAGTTCGCTCGGGCGCGGCCCCTTGGCCTTGGCCATCGCCGCGGCGACGCGGCCACTCTCCTCGGCGGAGCGGAAGCGCTCGGAGTGCGGCGCCGGAATCGTCG
>NZ_BADD01000431.1 GCF_000333455.1 Rhodopseudomonas sp. B29 | reverse complement strand
AACGGGGGGGCGTTCGACCTGCTTGTAGGCCATCAGCTCGACGCCATCCCAGCGGCCCGGCGGTGGTTTGCGCACGGACCCCGGGCTGCTCGGGCTTGGGCTGCTCACCTGTCATGTCCGACTCCGCCATCTGCAACAACATGCGCCGCGACCTCCGCGGTGAATTCCACCGCCCGTTCCCTGAGCTCGTCGCGCGCCGCCAGCAGGCTGCCGCCGATCAGCAGCATGACATCGCGTCCATAGAATTGCAGCAGCTCGGCAACGCGGTCGATCGTGACGCCGCCGCCCGGCACCGGCAGGCACGGCTTCAGCCCGCCCCATGCGCCACACGCCGCGGCGGCGAGATCGCGGCAGGTCTGCGGCGTATAGGCGAAGCGGCCGCCGTGATGCGGAAACACCGTGGCGTCGGCGCCGAGCAGCCGGAACAGCTTGCCGAGCAGCAGCGGCGGCGCGATCCGCGCCGCGCCCGCCATCGCCGGATGCGCCAGCACGACCAGCCCGTCGGCCTCGCGGACCAGCGCCTGGAAGTTCGATAGTCCGACGATCATCGGGATCAGCATCACGCCGCCGATGCGCTCGCGGCGAACGATGTCGAGCTGCCGCCGCATGTCGTCCAGCGACCCGGAGACGTGCGGAGCATACAGCACGGGCCTGCCGCGCTGCTCACCGGCCGCACGCACGGCACGGCCCACCGCTGCAGCGCGCTCGGCGAAGGGGCTGTAGGCCTGATCGGCGATGCCGTGATCGTCCTTGATCAGATCGACGCCGCCGAGGGCCAGCCGCTGCGCGATCGCCGCCAGCGCGTCCGGCGACAGCCCTTGCGGCTTCAGCGCCGACGCCGTCAGCGCCCGCCCCTCTGCGCCGGTGCGTTCGCGAATTCCGGCAAGCCCGATGCGCGGTCCACCGAACGCGGTGAGATAGTCCGCCGGAAGTTCGACGTCGATCAGTTCGACGTCGCTCTGGATCGAGCAATTGCCGAACAACATGTTGAGCAATTGTCCCGCCTCCGGCGGCGCGGTCGCCGCCGCCAGCGCGATTCGGACCTTGTAGTAACCAGATGCGATCTCGGAAATCTCATCGACGCGGCCGACGATGTCATCGAGGATGCGTTGCTCCGGCACCGCATCGAGCGGACATTCGACGCTCTGCTCGATCGCAAGCCTGAGCGCGCGGTCCTCGATCCGCGAGGCGTCGCTCGACAGGTGATAGGTCGCGATGATGCGTTGCTCGGCCATGCTATCCATTCAGGCGCGCCGTGCGCCGAACCCGGCTGTGTAGCATACGCCAGATGTCAGAACCGCGACGCTATTCCAGCCGCTCCATATCACGCAGCGACGGAAACAGCTTCATCCACAGCAGCGCCACCAGCACGGTGCCGATGCCGCCCAGCGCCGCCGCCGGCATGGCGCCGAGCAAGGCGGCGGTAACGCCGCTTTCGAACTGGCCGATCTGGTTGGAGGCGTTGATGAACAGGAAGTTCACCGCGCCGACCCGGCCGCGCATCGCGTCCGGCGTCGCGAGTTGCACCAGCGAGGTACGGATCACCACGCTGACCGTGTCGGCCGCCCCCATGATCACCAGCGCGATCAGCGACAGCCAGATCCACCACGACAGCGCGAACACCACGGTGGCGAGGCCGAACACGATCACCGCCTGAAACATCCGCATCCCGACGCGGCGCTCGAACGAATGCCGCGCCAGGACGATGGTCATCGCCAGCGCGCCGACAGCGGGCGCGGCGCGCAAAACGCCGAGCCCCCACGGCCCGGTGTGCAGGATGTCGCGCGCATAGATCGGCAGCAGCGCGGTGGCGCCGCCGAGCAGTACGGCGACGAGATCGAGCGAGATCGTGCCGAGGATCGGCTGGCTGTTGCGAACGAAGCGCAGCCCTGCGTAGAGGTCGCCTGCATCCGCAGAAGCATCCCGCACCGGTCGGGCGGCGCGGACCAGCGGCACCATCACGGCGCCCGCCAGCCAGAACACCGTCATGATCAGATACGGTAGGCCAGGCGCGACCGCATAGGCGAAACCGCCGGCGGCAGGACCGCCGATCATCGCCAGCTGGGCGACGCCGCTCGACGTCGCCGTCGCACGCTGCACCGTGCCCTCGGGCACGACGGGCCGGCAGCAACGCCGCGCTGGCCGGACTTTTCGAAAGCACTGGCGGTGCCGAGCACCAGCATGGCGATGAAGATCTGCGGCACCGTCAGCCAGCCACCGTAGGTGCCGGCCGTAAGCCAGATCGC
>NZ_BADD01000432.1 GCF_000333455.1 Rhodopseudomonas sp. B29 | reverse complement strand
CGACTGCTAGCCACCCGAAACGCTCAGACTCGTGGAAGCGCCCCCTCACCCGACCCGGCTACGCTGCGCTTCGCCGGGTCGACCTCTCCCCGCTCGCGGGGCGAGGTTCGGCTGCGGCTCGCTGCGACGCCTCTACTCAAAACTTCGACATTGCCAACTACGCCGCCCCGTCCTTCAGCGGCGGCTGGAAGCTCAGGCCGGTGTCCCACGGGAAAAAGATCCACGTATCCTGCGACACCTCGGTGATGAACGTGTCGACCAGCGGCTTGCCCTGTGGCTTGGCGTAGACCGTGGCGAAATGCGCGTCGGGTAAGAGGTCGCGGACCATCTTGCCCGTCTTGCCGGTGTCGACCAGATCGTCGACGATCAGCAGCCCCTTGCCGGTCCCCTCACCCAGCACCAACGTGCTTTCGGAGACGCCTTTCAGCACCTGCAATTCGCCCTGCTTGTCGTGGGCGTAGCTGGCGACGCAGATGGTGTCGATGACGCGCAGGCCCAGTTCGCGGGCCACGATCGCGGCCGGCACCAGGCCGCCGCGGGTGATGGCGATCACGGCGTGAAACGGGCCGACCTCGTTGAGCCGCCAGGTCAGCGCCCGGCAGTCGCGATGGAACTGATCCCACGACACCGGGAACGGCCTGCCGGCACGCTCGCTCACGGGCTCAGCGCGGCGGCCTTCGTTGCTGCTGACCATGAATTCTCCACACCGATCTTGCGAATGACCGCCGTTGCGGTGCCGGTCGCCACCACGCGGCCGTCCTGCGTCAGCTCGCCGGCGAGCTGGCAGACTTCCCGCCCTCGCAATAGCACGCGGCCCACACCTTTCAACGGCCCGACCCGTGCCGGCCTGTGGAACTGCACGTTCAGATTCACCGTCGGGGCGAATTCGCCCGGATCGAGCGTGGCGACCAGCGCCGGCCCCATGGTGTCGTCGAGCATGGCGGCGAGAAAGCCACCCTGGACGTGGCCGGCGAGATTGAGAAAATCCGCCTTGGCCTCGAATGCCACCTCGATCCGCCCGCAGGCGGCGTCGACGTCCAAAAACTTGATTCCCAATGTCTTGGCGCATTCCGGCGGAGGCAACCGACCATCCGCGATTTTCCAGAACACCGTGTCCCTTTCCATCGCTCCCTCCCGGTAATCAAATAATTATTTGGCTGAATGTAACTCCGCGAGCATCTGCTTCACCGCGCTCATCGCCTGCGCCAATTTGTCAGGGTCGCGCGAGCGCACGACGAGATTGGTGTTCGGCTTGCGCTCCTCGTCGAGGAACGGGTAGCTGCCGATCATCGTGTCGGGATGCGCCTGGGCGATGGCGCGCAGCGGCCCGCCGATGTCGCCTTCGCGCGCATTGGCCTTCACCGTCTCCGACAGCATCTTGACGCCGGATTTCAGCTTCGGCGCGACGATATCCATCATCGCCTGCATGATCGACGGCACGCCGGCCATGACGATGACGTTGCCGATCTTGAAGCCCGGCGCGATGATGGTGGCGCTCTGGATCAGTTCGGCGCCTTCGGGAATCCGCGCCATGCGCAGCCGCGCCTCGTTCAGCTCCGCTTCGGAGAAGCGTTCGCGGAACCGCGCCACCACCTCCGGGTGATAGCCGATCGGCACGCCGAAGGCTTTCGCCACGCAGTCGGCGGTGATGTCGTCGTGGGTCGGGCCGATGCCGCCGGTGGTAAACACATAGGTGTAGCGGCCGCGCAGCGCGTCCAGCGCCTCGATGATCGCGTCCTCGTCGTCGGCGACGACCCGGACTTCGCGCAGGTCGATGGCGATATTCGTCAGGTACTCGGCGATGAAACCGATGTTCTTGTCCTTGGTGCGACCCGACAGGATCTCGTCGCCTATCACCAGAATACCAGCCGTGACGATGTCGTTCATGCGCGGTCCCACCTCCCGTTGATCCTGGGGCCAAAGGCATTGCCAAGGGCCCTGCCCAGCGCCTGCCCGCCCTGCCGCAAAATTGAGCGGCCCGTCGCCCGTTTTCCGGGCAACAGTCTTAACCGGCTTCGCAAATTCCGTCACTCCTTCCATATCGCGATGGCCCGGGCCTTGCTACCACCATGTTCCGTGCTGCACTCTCGCGCAGGGTTGGTTGGGAATCAGTCAGGCTTCATGGCAGTTGCGTTCGATGAGATGAACGGGCCCGGCGGCGAGCTTCGCGAGGCCTATCAGGAATTGTCCCGCTGGCTGGGCGAAACGCCGTCCGACGTTCTCACCTATCGCCGCCAGGAAGCCGAGCTGCTGTTCCGACGCATCGGCATCACCTTCGCGGTCTACGGCGACGCCGACGCCCAGGAGCGGCTGATCCCGTTCGATGTCATCCCGCGCATCCTCTCCGCCCGCGAATGGGCCAAGCTCGAACTCGGCCTCAAGCAGCGCACGCGCGCGCTCAACATGTTTCTGCGCGACATCTATCACGGCCGCGAGGTGCTGCGCGCCGGCATCGTGCCGGACGATCTGATCTTCCAGAACCCCGTGTTCCGCCCGGAGATGAACGGCCAGGCCGTGCCGCACGACGTCTACGTCCACATCGCCGGCATCGACATCGTCCGGGTCGACGACGAAGATTTCTACGTGCTGGAAGACAACGCCCGCACGCCGTCGGGTGTGTCCTATATGCTCGACAATCGCGAAATCATGATGCGGCTATTCCCGGACCTGTTCGCACGCCACCGCATCGCGCCGGTCGAGCGCTATCCCGACGAGCTGCTCAGCACGCTGCGCTCGGTCGCGCCCAATCACGCCTCGTCCGAGCCGACCGTCGCCCTGCTCACCCCCGGCATCTACAACTCGGCCTATTACGAGCACTCGTTCCTGGCCGACAAGCTCGGCGTCGAACTGGTCGAGGGCCGCGATCTCCTCGTCAAGAACGACGAGGTGTTCATGCGAACCACCGAGGGTCTGAAGCGCGTCGACGTCATCTATCGCCGTCTCGACGACGATTTCCTCGATCCTTTGACCTTCCGCACTGATTCCGTGCTCGGCGTGCCCGGGCTGATGTCGGCCTACCGGGCCGGCAACGTCACGCTGGCCAATGCGGTCGGAACCGGCATCGCCGACGACAAGGCGGTGTACAGCTACATGCCGGACATCGTGAAGTTCTATCTCGGCGAAGAGCCGATCCTGAAGAACGTCCCGACCTGGCGCTGCCGCGAGCCCGGCGATCTCGCTTACGTGCTCGACCATCTATCCGAGCTGGTCGTCAAGGAAGTCCACGGTTCCGGCGGCTACGGCATGCTGATCGGCCCCGCCGCCACCAAGGCGACGATCGAGGCGTTCCGCGACAAGCTCAAGCGCGAACCCGAAGGCTTCATCGCCCAGCCGACGCTGTCGCTGTCGACCTGCCCGACCTGCACCGACTCCGGCCTGGCGCCGCGCCACGTCGATCTGCGCCCCTTCGTCCTCACCGGCCGCGACCGCACCACCATCGTCCCCGGCGGCCTCACCCGCGTGGCACTGAAGGAAGGCTCGCTCGTGGTGAACTCCAGCCAGGGCGGCGGCACCAAGGACACGTGGATTTTGGATGAGTAGGTCGGCCGTGAATTCGACGTGTGAGACAGACGGTGCAACCAAGACAGCCGTCATTCCGGGATGCGCCCCAACGGGGCGCAGGCCCGGAATCCATACTCCCGGCGGGGGTTATGGATTCCGGGCTCGCTCGCTTACGCTCGCGCCCCGGAATGACAGCCGCGATTTGTAGAAGTAACCGCCCATGCTTTCCCGCACCGCTGAAAACCTGTTCTGGCTGGCCCGCTATGTCGAACGCGCCGAGTATCTGGCGCGGACCATCGACGCGACGCTGCGCGTCACCGCGCTGCCGCACGCCTATGTCGGCCAAGGCAACGAATGGGACTCGGCGCTGCTCACCGCCGGAGTCAGCGCCAGCTTCTACTCGCTCTACGAAGAGGCCAACGAAGCCAACGTCGTCGAATTTCTGTCGTTCTCACCGGCCAACCCCTCCTCGATCCGCAATTGCATCGAGAACGCCCGACTGAATTCGCGCGCCGTGCGCACCGCGCTGACCGGCGAGATGTGGGGCACCATCAACGGCGCCTGGATTGAGCTGCAGGAGAGCTGGAGCAAGGGCACCAAGACCCGCGAGCAACTCACCGCCTTCACCCGCTTCGTGCAGGAGACGTCGCTGCGCTTCGACGGCTCGGCCTACCGCACCATGCTGCGCAACGACGCCTATTGGTTCTCGCGGCTCGGGGTGCATCTCGAGCGCGCCGACAACACCGCGCGCATCCTCGACGTCAAATATCACCTGCTGCTGCCCGAGCAGGAACACGTCGGCGGCCCGCTCGATTATTATCAGTGGTCGTCGATCCTGCGCTCGGTGTCGGCGCAGACCGCGTATCACTGGGTCTATCGCCAGACGCTGAAGCCTTGGCTGATCGCCGATCTGTTGATCCTCAACGACTCGCTGCCGCGCTCGCTGGCGTCCTGTTACGGCGACCTTGTCCGCAACCTCGATCAGATCGGCGTCGCATACGGCCGCCAGGGCCCGGCCCAGCGCCACGCCCGCGGTGTCCGCAACCGCCTCGAGCATTCCAACATGGAAGACATCTTCCAGCGCGGACTGCACGAATTCATCCAGGAATTCATCGCCGACAACAGCCGGCTCGGCGAAATCGTCACCAAACAGTACCTGATCTAGCCAGCCGAAACCGGCCCCCGACCACCGCGCGGCCGCTTTCGCCGGATCATGCGCGGGTGACAAAATCCTGCTATAGCGGGCGACCCCGCCGAGGCCCGACGGAACGCAGCCTATGCGCCTGAGAATTACGCACACCACCACCTATCGCTACGAGCCCGCCGCCACCGGGGTGATCCAGGTGCTGCGCATGACGCCCGGCAGCCACGACGGCCAATACGTCGCCGAATGGCAGATCGACGTCTCCGGCGATACCAGGCTCGACATGCACTACGACGCCTTCGGCAACGTCACCCATGTGCTGACCATGGGGCCGACCGCCGACCTCACCATCACCGCCGAGGGACTGATCGACACCACCGACACCGGCGGCGTGCTCAAGGGCACCGACGAACGATTTCCGCCGCAGCTGTTCCTGCGCTCCTCCGAGCTGACCGAGCCGGCCGCGCCGATCGTGGCCCTCGCCCGCCAGCTTCGCGCCGACGCCGGCGACGATGTCATCGGCTTTCTGCATGCGCTGATGATGCGCATCAACGAGCACATGACCTTCGACGACGACCCGACCCATTCGGGCACCACCGCAGCCGAAGCCTTCACGCTGAAGCGCGGCGTCTGCCAGGATTACGCTCATGTCTTCATTGCCGGCGCCCGCGCCGGCGGCGTTCCGGCGCGGTTCGTGTCCGGCCACTTCCTGCGCGCCGACGGCGTGGTCCGCCAGGCCGCTGGCCATGCCTGGGCCGAGGCGCATGTGCCGTCGCTCGGCTGGGTCGGCTTCGACCCGGCCAACGCCATCTGCACCACCGACGCCCATGCTCGTGTGGCGATCGGGTTGGATTACCTCGGCGCCGCACCGGTGCGCGGCACCCGCTATGGCGGCGGCCTCGAAACGTTGAGCGTGACGGTCGACGTCGACCAGGCCGGCCCCAGCCGCCAATTCCAGTCGCAATCGCAGTAGCTTCCCGCCTCCGCCCGAGACCTTGGGGGAAGCCGCGCCGCCAGGTCTGGACGTGCGGTGCGGAATCGCTAGTGTCCCCGTCCGATCAAACCGGCGTCGCACAACCATGCTGTGGTGGCGCCATGACGACCGAGGACGTGATGACCTATTGCTGCGGAGTGCTGGTGCGCGAGGGGCTGGTGATGATCGCCGACACCCGCACCAACGCCGGTCTCGACAACATTTCGACCTTCCGCAAGCTGCACGTCTTCAACCGGCCCGGCGACCGCATCATGGCGATCGCCAGCGCCGGCAATCTGTCGATCAGCCAGTCGGTGCTGTCGACGCTGAACGAAGGCCTCGAAGATCCCGAGACCGGCGCGCGCCAGACGCTGATCGATGCGCCGACGATGTTCCAGGCGGCGCAGCTGATCGGCCGCGCCATCCGCCACGTCAACGCCACCGAAGCGCAGGCGCTGAAGGCCGAAGATATCGGCTACGAGGTGTCGTTCCTGTTCGGCGGTCAGATCAAGGGCGAGCGCATGCGCCTGTTCATGATCTACCCGGCCGGCAACTTCATCGAATGCACCATCGACACGCCGTATTTGCAGATCGGCGAGCACAAATACGGCAAGCCGGTGCTCGACCGCGCGCTGACGTTCGACGTCGAATTGTATGAAGCGCTGAAGACCAGCCTGATCTCGATGGACTCGACGATGCGCTCCAATCTCGGCGTCGGCCTGCCGATCGACGTGCTGGTGGTGCGCACCGACGTCTGCGACGCCGACCTCAACCACCGCATCGAAGCCGGCGAGCCGTATTTCCACGACCTGCGCTCGCGCTGGTCCGCCGCACTGCGCGCCGCCCACAAGAACATCCCGCGTCCGCCCTACAAGGATCAGGCGTGAGTTTGTAGTTCCTCATGCCCCGCCCTCTCCCCGTCATTCCGGGGCGCGCGAAGCGCGAGCCCGGAATCCATACTCCCTGTGCTCGCTTTGATACTCAGCACCGCCGCGCCTCGCTTCAAAGGCAGCGTCAGGGAGTATGGATTCCGGGCCTGCGCCCTGCGGGCGCATCCCGGAATGACGAACGCGAAGTGTGGTGCGCGCGATGACAGCCGCGCATCATTGGCGTCCGATGACCGCCGCCGATTTGCCGGCGGTCGATGCCATCGCAGCCATCGTGCATGTGAACTATCCGGAAGACGCGGCGGTGTTCGCCGAGCGGCTCTCGCTGCATCCGCAAGGTTGCTACGTACTTCAGTTCGAGCACGAACGAAACGACATCACCGGCTACCTGATCAGCCATCCATGGACCTTCAAACAGCCGCCGGCGCTGAACAGCCTGCTATGCGCCATCCCCTCGCCGGCCTCGACTTACTACATCCACGACATCGCCCTCCTGCCGCAGGCGCGCGGCGGCGGCGCCGCGTCCGACATCCTTGCGAAGCTGATGACAGCGGCGACAAGCTTCGCAGACAACGTATCGCTCGTGGCGGTCGCCGGAACCGAACGCTTCTGGCGCCGCCAGGGCTTTGTGAACGTCGAAGACCGTGCGCTGGCGCGCAAGCTCACCAGCTACGACGACAGCGCGTGCTACATGCAGCGACGGCTCGGAGCCGATATACCCGCGATACCCGCGTGAACAAGCGCATTCGCGTCTCACCATCGGCGAACGAATCGCGCCGCGCCGAAAGGTCGCAGCCGATCGGCCGGCTCAGGCGATTATATCCCCAACGCCCCTGCTTCAACGAACAGAGGAACTTTCGGGCGAAGCCAATTAACTCTGTCGCCCGATGGCTTCGCCAGAAAATTCAAATCGATCGGCCGCAATGCTAGGTTGCGCGAAACGGCGTAGACCTACCCGCCTCGATTGCAATTCCGCGAATGGATGGACTTCGACATGACGACGGCGCCGGGCGCAGCAAATCTCGACAGCGACCGGCTGGAGATCGTTCGGACCACCGAGCGTCTGCAGGAGATCGGCACGGCGTGGGAAGCGCTGTGGACGCAAGCCGACGCCTTGGTGTTCCAGAGTCACGCCTGGACTGCGGCCTGGTGGGGCGCCGTTCCCGATCGCGATCGTCGCGAATTGTTCGTCGTGCTGGCCTGGCATGGCGAGACGCTGCAAGCCGTGCTGCCGCTGGCGACATGCCGCTGGTATGGCGTCCGCGTGCTGGAATGGGCCGCCAAGGACTACACCGACTATTGCGACGGGCTGCTGCGGCCGGGCATCGACCGTGACCTGCTGCGGCGCATGTGGGACCACGCCGTCCGGAGCGGCGGCTTCGATGCCGCCTATCTCACGCATGTCTCGCCGAGCGCAGCCGCGACGATCTTCACCGAGCGAGGCACGGCGTCCGGATTGCGGCCTTATCACCGCCAGGCTGCCAGCCTTCGCGTCGTCGGCCCCTGGACAAGCAGCCAGGTCTGGTTCGACTCGCATTCCGGCAACGCGCGGCGGAACTATCGCAGGTCCCTGAAGGCGCTCGGCGAGAATGCCGTCGTGCGCTTTCGCCTGCTGCCACCGGACGAGCCGTTCGAGCCGGCGCTGCGGCGCTGCGCCGAACTCAAGCGCGCCTGGTGTGAACGCAATGGTCTGGTTGCGCCGCTGTTCGACGAAGGCTCGCCGATGTTCGCAGCGCTGGTCGGCGTACTCGCCGACAAGAAGCTGCTGCGCATCTTCGTTCTGGAGCGAGACGGCGTCATCGTCGCCATGACGGTCAACTTCATGCAGCACGACACCATGATGGCCTACGTCACCACCTACGACGCCGCGTTCGAGCGCGCGTCGCCGGGCACCATCCTGCTGTTCGATTACATCCGCTGGTCGATCGATCACGGCGCCACCACGATCGACTTCCTCTGCGGCGAAGAAGACTACAAGCATCGCTTCGCCAATCAGCGTGTGGAGCTGAAATCATTCGCCGCCGGCCGCAGCGTGCTTGGTGCCGCAGCGTTGTCGGCCGACCGCGCGGTCCACAAGGTGAAGCGGCTTCGGGACCGGCGGATGGGCAACTCCAAGGCTGTTCCGGCCGCCACCGAGGCGCGGCAATCCGCCGGTCGCGCGACGCGCGACTCCTAACCGGCTCGGCTGCAATGTGCCCGGCACCGAAGCCCCACGCCCGTGCATGACCGTCGGCAATCCGGCGCGGCTTGTTGAAAGCCCGGACAGCCTTTAGTTTCCCCGGCATTCGACAACAACAACAACCATCGGGGGGACCAATGGCCACCAGCAAGATCGCACTCGTCACCGGCGCAGGCACGGGAGTCGGCCGCGCCGCCTCGCTGGCGCTACTGCAGGCTGGTTACACCGTGGTGCTGGCCGGACGTCGCCTCGCTTTGCTGCAAGAGACCCAGCAGCTCGGCAAGAGCTTCGGCGACAGCCTTCCGGTCGTCGCCGACATGACCGATCCGGCTTCGATCGCCGCGCTGTTCGACACCACCGTGAAGACCTATGGCCGGCTCGATGTCCTGTTCAACAATGCCGGCATGGGCGCCCCGCCGGTGCCGTTCGAGGATCTGCCGCTCGACGCCTGGCAGCAGGTGGTGATGACCAACCTCACCGCGCCGTTCCTGTGCACCCAGCACGCCTTCCGCATCATGCGCGACCAGACCCCGCGCGGCGGCCGCATCATCAACAACGGCTCGATCTCGGCGCACGCGCCGCGGCCGCTGTCCGCCGCCTACACCTCGACCAAGCACGCCATCACCGGCTTGACCAAATCCGCCAACCTCGACGGCCGCGCCTATGACATCGCCGTCGGCCAGATCGACATCGGCAATGCGGCGACCCCGATGACCGATCGCATGGTCGAAGGCCCCGGTGTGCTGCAGCCGGATGGCACGGTGAAGCACGAGCCGCGCATGGACGCCAAGGCGGTCGGCGACGCCGTCGCCTACATGGCCGGCCTGCCGCTCGACGCCAACGTGCTGTTCATGACGGTGATGGCCACCAAGATGCCGTTCGTCGGCCGCGGCTGACATCGCCCGATCTGCTATACTGGACTATCCTTTGCGCTTTCGCGATGACCAATGGATAGTCCGGCAATGCCTAAATACCTTCCGCTTGCGAATGCCCCGTGCGCGGCTTCACTGTTTGGAGCAGTGACGGCCGCTGTCTTGCTGATCGCCTCGCCGCTCACGGCCCGAGCCGACGACACGGCCGAGACACTGCGCCTCGTGCCCGGCGAAGCGGCCAGCTTCACCATCAAGGAAAATCCATCGACCGGCTATCGCTGGCATCTCGACTCGACGGAGAGCCGCAATCTCGATCTGATCGAGATTTCCGACGCCGGCTTCACCGATGCCGGCGGCAAGCCGCTGATCGGCGCCCCCGGACAGCGGCACTTCCGCGTCACCGCCCGCAAACCCGGCACCGCCAGCATCGTGCTCGATTACTTGCGCGACTGGGAAAACGTGCCACCGGCCAGCCGCCACACCGTGACGGTGGAAATTGCACCGCGGTGACTAGAGCATTTCATTCATTGACCGAACCGGGTCGTTTACTCAGCGCTGAGTCGTCATCCTGAGGTGCGCGCGTAGCGCGCCTCGAAGGATGCGGCCAAGACGCTTGTAGCTCATCCTTCGAGGCCCGCTGGACCGCGCAGGGCGCGGCCCAGCGGGCACCTCAGGATGACGGCCGCGATTCCAATAGAAGCAGAATTGCTCTAAATTCAATCGATCCCAGTGCGAATGAACTCACCGACCGCCGCATCGCGGCGCAGTTCAGCCAGATCATCCGGCCCCGGCAATTGCGGCTTGTCGCGGGCGGCGTTGACGACGCAGAGGAAGCCGGAGCAGTCGCCGCTGTCGGCGCGAAACTGATGCCATGTCAGCGGCGGGATGAAGACGAGATCGCCGGGCGCGACCGCGCTGATCGTGTTGCCGACCAGGCAGTGCCCCTTTGCCGCGATGGATCATCACCGCATGA